>NZ_JBWKCY010000040.1:0-49522 GCF_056436245.1 Streptomyces sp. NPDC043812 | reverse complement strand
TCGCTGGCGTGGGTCGCCACGATCGTCATGTTCTGGTACGTGACCTCGCACAACGTGCGTCACGGGCTCCTGCCCGCGCCGGGCTGGCTGCGCGGTTTCTTCGACGAGTTCACCTGGGTCGTGCCGGTGCTGCACATCGGGATCATCGGGATGCTGATCCTGACCCGCTGGTGGGACTTCTGGACCGGCTGATCCGCGGGTGCGGAGCACCACGCACAGGAGCCCCGGCAGCCTCACGGCGCCGGGGCTCCTGCGGTTGACCGGTGGTGACGGTGGGTGATCAGCGAGTGGAGTCGCCGTTCTCCGACGCGATCGGGATGTCGCTGAGAATGTGCGACAGCGGCTCGTCACCCTTGGCCTGGGTGGAGTTCTCGACGCACTGCTGGTTCTGCGGAGCCGACAGGACCGGGATGTCCTGGAGGCCGATCTGCGCGGCGCCGAGGATGTTCTGGATGTTGGCCTTGGCCGGCAGACCGACGCAGGGCTTGTTGAACGAGCCCTGGATCAGGCCGATCTGCGGGCTCAGGTCGCCGGACGTCTCCGAGTTGCCGTAGACCTGCGTGGCGAAGTTGCCGCTCGTGGAGAAGGTGCCCTGGTCGTCGCCGACAGCCATCGCCTGGGGCGCCATCGTGGCCCCCGCAGCTGCAGCGGAGAGCGTAATTGCCGCGGTGGTCAAAACCTTCTTGAACATATTCCGTCCTTCTGTCTCGTATGCCCGCCGATGGAGCTGCCTGCCCAACCGGGAGGGGACCGGATTGGTTATCTCGGTTCACTCCAACAGCCCTGTGTCCCAAGGCTTCTGTCGGCAGAATCCGGGCGGCGGGCAGACCGGTCAGCCGCCGAGCGAGATGCCGCCGAGCATCGGGGTGGTCGCGGCAGCCGTCTTCAGCACCTGCTCGGGCGCGCTGCCCTTCACGTTGTTCAGCTCGGTGACGGTGTCGGTCGCCTGCCCCAGGGCGGAGCCGGCCTCGGTGGCGTCCTCCAACTGCGGTGCGGAGGAGGCCACCTCGGCGAGACCTCCGTTCAGGCTCATGGGGGGCATGGTCCCGCCATCGGCGGCGAACGCGGGACCAGCTGCGCCCAGCGCCGCCACGGAACCGGCAAGAATGGCGGCAGCCTTCGAGTACTTCATGTGTTCCATCCCATTTCCCGGCGGTGCTCCCCGCCGTCGAGAGGCGTAACGAGCCGCACTTCCATGGGAAACCCCTGTCGTTCCTGTGTTTTCGCCGCGCACAAGTGAACGAGTATGCAGAGATCGCTCAACGAGCAAGTCGCCAAAGGGTTCTGTTGAATCACACGATGGACTGATCCCGGGGGAGGGGCGCGCGCAATGCCGCGCACAACACGCCAGTAGAGGGAGGGAATACAGGCAATCCCGGACAGTCATCCGAGCGAGTTCGACGTGATTTCCCACGGGCTTTCTGACAAAGTGCACTCCTGTTTTGGCGCTTGATCGAAAACTGGGGAGAGCCAGTCATGCCGAAGTCGACAGGCTTCGCTGCGCGAGGCGTCCTGGGAGCACCGCTCCGGACGGCGCCTTCGGCCGCTTCGCTCACGGCCGCGGCGTCCCCCGCCCCCACTCCCGCGGAGGCTCCCCGCATGTTCGGCGCAGAGAACAGCGGACATCTCCTCGGCGCCCTCTTCGTGCAGACAGACTCGCGCCGTTGATTCGCGGTCCTGTTCCCGTTCACAGTCCACCGAGTTCCACCGTGTTCGAAGAGAGCCGCACGTGCTGCAAAGAGACTGGACCGAGAAGAGCCGGCTGACGGTGTTCCACCTCGTACAGCCCGTCGACGGGGGAGTGGCGCGGGTCGTCACCGACCTGGTGCGTGCCCAAGTGCGCGAAGGAGTACGGCCCGTCGTGGCCTGCCCGTCCGGCGGAGGGCTCGCCGACGAGGCCGCGGACGCCGGAGCCCGTGTGCACATCTGGACCGCCGTACGGGCACCCGGCCCCGGACTCGCCCGCGAGATCCGCTCCGCGGCCCGGATCATCCGCGAAACCCGCCCGCATCTCGTCCACGTCCACAGCGCCAAGGCCGGACTCGCCGGCCGGCTCGCCGTACGCGGGCGCCTGCCGACCGTCTTCCAGCCGCACGCCTGGTCCTTCGACGCCGTGCAGGGACGCACCGCCGAACTCGCCCTGAAATGGGAGCGGTACGGCACCCGGTGGAGCACGCGCACCCTGTGCGTCAGCGAGAGTGAACGCCGGGCCGGGGAGCAGGCCGGAATCCGGGCCAGATGGTCGGTGATCCGCAACGGGATCGACCTCGGACACTTCGCCGCGGACGACGACGGCACCCGCCGCGAGGCCGCACGGGCCGAACTCCCTCTGCCGACCGGGTCTTTGCCGCACACGCCACTCGTCGTCTGCGTCGGCCGGCTGTGCCGGCAGAAGGGGCAGGACGTGCTGCTGCGGGCGTGGCCCGCGGTGACCGGAGCGGTCGCCGATGCCCGGCTGGTGCTCGTCGGCGACGGACCGGACGCCGAGGAACTGCGGCGCACCGCCCCGCCCTCGGTCGTGTTCGCCGGTGCCCGCGCCGACATCCGGCCGTGGCTGTACGCGGCCGATGTCGCCGTGCTGCCGTCCCGCTGGGAAGGCATGGCTCTCGCCCCGCTGGAAGCCATGGCGTGCGGACGGCCCGTCGTCCTGACCGACGTCGGCGGCGCGCGGGAGAGTCTGCCGCCGGGGCAGGAGGCACACGCACTCGTGCCGCCCGAGGACCCCTCCGCGCTCGCCGAGGCGCTCACCGGCCTGCTCACCGAACCCGGTCTGCGCGACGAGCTGGGCCGCCGGGCGGCGGAGCACACCCGTGCGAGGTGCGACGTGCGACGCACGGCCGCCGACGTACTCGCCCTCTACCAGGAACTGCTCAGCCCCCACCGGTCCATGACGAGGGAGCCCACCGAACGATGACGACGGAGAGTGCTCCCGCGCCCCACGCCACGCCGGTTGCCGCCACCCGCCGGGCACCCTCGGTGTATCCGCAGCGCGGGCCCGCGGGCCGACGGCCCGCCGCCCATGCCAAGCGCCGCATCGGGCAGCACCGCCGTCCCGTCGCACTGCTCACCACCGATGCGGCGGCCGCCGCTCTCGTCGTCGCCCTCGCGCCCTCCGTGCCGTGGCCCGTGCCGCTGACCGCCGTGCTGTCCGCCGCGCTCTGCACGGCGCTGCACGCGTGGCGCGGCCTGTACCGGCACAGCCTGTCCCCGTCGGCGCTCGCCCAACTGCCCGCGCTGCTCGGCCTTGCCCTGCTCCAGTGGTACGCGGCGGCCGGAGTGCTCATCGCATACGACAGCCGGTACGGCGCCGACCCCGACGTCGTCGCGGTCGGCGGCGCGACGCAGGCTCTGTTCGCCTGCGCGGGGCGAGCCGCAGTCCACCAGGGGCGGCGGCGGGCCGCCGCCCGCCGACCGCGATCCGCGCTCGTCGTCGGCCGAGGGCCGGTCGCCCAGCAGGTCATCGCGGCGCTGTACGCCCAGTCCGGCTACGGGATGCGACCCGTCGGCCGGGTCGACCCGCACCACCAGGGCGGCCCCGCCGACACCCTCACCACCCTGCCCGTGCTCATCACACCGGAGGACGTCGGCCGCGCCGTCATCCAGAACGCGGTGCGCCACGCCGTGTTCACCGACCAGCCCGAATCCGACGCGCTCCCGCAGTTGTTCGCCGATCACGGCTGCCGGGTGTGGCTCGTCGACGGCGGCGAGGCCCTCGGGCCGGTACGCCCCCTGGTGCCGCGACAGGGCGAGCCGCACCGCGACCATCTGTGGGGCTTCGCCGTGCGGCCGTGGGAGCCCGGCGGCCGACGCCCGTTCGGCCTTGCGGTCAAGCGCGCCATGGACGCCGTGCTCGCCGCCCTCGCGCTGGTCGCCGCCGCCCCCGTCATCGCGGCCTGCGCGCTCGCCGTACGTCTTGCCGACGGGCCCGGCGTGATCTTCCGCCAGGAACGCATCGGCCTCGACGGACGCACGTTCGTCCTGTTGAAGTTCCGCACCATCAGCCCCGCCGACGAGCACGAGTCCGCCACACGCTGGAGCGTGGCGCACGACCGGCGCATGAGCCTCACCGGCAGCGTGCTGCGCCGCACCTCGCTCGACGAACTCCCGCAACTGTGGAACGTGTTCCGCGGCGACATGAGCCTCGTCGGGCCCCGGCCGGAACGCCCGTACTTCGTCGCCAAGTTCAGCCACACCTACCCCGGCTACCAGGCCCGCCACCGCATGCCTGTCGGCATCACCGGTCTCGCGCAGGTCAACGGTCTGCGCGGCGACACGTCCATCGAGGAGCGCGCCCGCTTCGACAATCACTACATCGCGACCTGGTCGCTGTGGCAGGACGTGTGCATCCTCGCGCGGACCGCCGCGTCCCTGTTCCGGCTGGGAGGCAGTTGACCATGACCGCCGCAACCGCCGCCGTGCCCGTGCGGGGACTCGTGCCCTGGGCCACCCTCGTACTCCTCATGGCGACGGTGCTGCTGCTCGCCCTGCCCGCCGGGCGGGACGGCGGTGAACCGGGCACGGTGGCCCCGGCCGACATCGCCTCCGGTGTACTCGTCCTCGGTTGCCTGCTGGAGGTGCTGTACCGCCGGGGCCGCCCGCTGACGCGGACCGCGGCGGTCGTACTCGGCCTGCCCGTCGTCGGGTTCGCCGTGGCGACCGTCACTGCCGCCGACCCACAGGCGGCACTGCCCGGCTTCGTGCGCTACCTCCAGGTCTTCGTGCTGGTCCCCGCCGCGGTGGTGCTGCTGTTGCGGGACGCACGGGCGTTCCGTGCGGTCACCGGATGCCTGATCGTGCTGGCACTGGTGCAGGGCGTGATCGGGACGCACCAGTTCGCGACCGGCACAGGCGCCTCCTACATGGGCGCGAACATCAGGGCCGTGGGGACGTTCGGGCCCATGGATGTGATGGGCATGGCCACCGTCGTCTCGTACGGCCTGCTCGCTGCCCTCGCCCTGGCACTGCGCCCCCCGCCCGGCTCGCCCGTGTGGCTGCGGCCGGCGGCCGTTGCCGCGGCCGTCGCACTGGTGGTCCCGCTCGGGCTGTCCTTCAGCCGCGGCTCGTGGATCGCCACGGCGGCCGCCGCGCTGGCGATGCTCTTCCTGACGGGGGTCCGGCAGGCGTCCCGTGCGCTGGCGGCAGTCGCCGCGCTCGGGGTCGTCCTGGCGGGCGGCCTCGGCATCGGCTCCGAGACGATCTCCCAGCGGATGACCAGCATCACCCAGGTGGTGGATGCGCCCGACCGTTCCGTCACCGACCGCTACACGATGTGGGCGGCGGCCGCGGCGATGTGGCGTGAGGAGCCCGCGACCGGCGTCGGCCTCAAGGGCTTCCCGGCGCACCGCGACGGTCACGCCTCGATCGGCCTCTCCTCCGGCGGTGACACGGCGGGCGCGGGGCGGGCCTTCGAGAAGCAGCCGCTGCTGTCCCCGCACAACATGTACCTGCTGATCCTGAGCGAACAGGGCCTGATCGGACTGACGGCCTTCCTCGTCCCGTGGACGGCGATCCTGATCCGCGCTGTCCGCCGCTGCAAGCGCGGAGCGCGGGCGGCCGGGGCGGACTGCGGCCTGGCGGCGGTCGGCCTGATGCTCTGGCAGACGGTCGACTTCCTGTATGCGGACATCGGCGGCCCGTCGACGGTGCTGACAGGCGTGATCGTGGGCTTGACGGCATGGTGGGCGCTCAAAGCGCCGTCGGCGCCGGCAGCGCCGGAGGGGGAACGGGGATGACTCCTGGGGACCGGCCCCCGGCGCCGCCCCCGCAGCGCGGTCGCCACGCCACGCAGGGGGCGCGCCGTGAAGCGCCCCGCCCCACGCCGACGGAGACGGCGCCGCCCGACCGCACCGCAGCCCCTCGGCCGAGCGCCGAACGGCCTGTGCCCGCAGCGCCGTTGGTGTCGGTCGGCGAAGCCGGTGCGGGGGCGGACGCCCCGGGCCGGACCGGGGGCGGTCCGCGACATGCCCGTCGCGGCAGCCGCCCGGCGGACCCGGAAGGTCCCGTTCCCACCGGATCGGGCACCGGGCGGCACGCACGTGCCGCACCGCAGGCGCCTGCAACCCACCGTGCCGGCGACGACGGCCGCGGCGCGCGGCTGGGGCGCGGGCTCGTCAGGGCCGCCGTCGTCACCGGTGTGCTCACCGTCGCGAGTGCACTGCTCGGGCTGTTGCGTGATCAGACCATCGCCCACCTCTTCGGCGCCGGCGCCGAGAGCGACGCCTTCCTCATCGCGTGGACCGTTCCCGAGATGGCCGCCACTCTCCTCATCGAGGACGCGATGGCACTGCTCCTCGTGCCCGCGTTCAGTCACGCCCTCACCACCCGCGGGCGGGGCGCCGTGCACGAGCTCGTCTCCGCAACCTTCCCCCGGCTGTTCGCCCTGCTCGCCTGCACCGCCGTACTGCTGATGGCCGGTGCTCCGCTCGTGGTGCGGGTGCTCGCACCCGGGATCGGCGATCCGCGGCTCGCCGTCGAGTGCACGAGACTGACCGCGCTCACCGTCCTGACCTTCGGCATCACCGGCTACTTCAGTGCCGCCCTGCGCGCGCACGGCAGTTTCCTGCCGCCCGCGAGCGTGTACGCCGCCTACAACGTCGGCATCATCGGCACCACCCTCGCCGTGCACGCCCTGTGGGGCGTGCGTGCCGCCGCCGCGGGAGTCTGCGTCGGCGGGCTGCTGATGGTCCTCGTCCAACTGCCCTCCTTCGGCAGGCGTATCGGCCTCGCCCCGCTCCTGCGCCCCGCGCGCCGTGGCCCCCTCCTCGGCGCCGCCGTCCTCGCTCCCGTCGTCCTCTTCGCGGTGAGCCGCCAGTCGCAGGTGCTGGTCGAACGGTTTCTCGCCGCGCCGCTGCCCCCCGGGGCCATTTCCCACCTCAACTACGCGCAGAAGGTCGCGCAGATGCCGATGGTCCTGTCCCTCATGTTGTGCACGGTGACGTTCCCCGTCGTCGCCAAGGCCATTGCCGAGGGGGACCGGGAACGGGCCCGCAGGCGCGTCGAGGAGGATCTCGCGACGGCGGCCACGGTCGTCCTGCTCGGCACCGCTCTCGTCATCGGCTACGCGCCGCAGATCATCGAAGTCCTCTTCCAGCGCGGCGCGTTCGATGCCGGGGACACCGCGACGACCGCCGCAGTGATGCGGGTGTACGCGGCCGGGCTCCTCGGCCACTGCCTCGTCGGCGCGCTCGGCCGGCCGTTCTTCTCCGCCGGGCGGCCCACCTGGTACCCGGCCGTCGCGATGGCCGCCGGTCTCGTGGTGACCGTCGCGGCAGGGGCGGCGGCCGTGGGCCCGCACGGCGTCCACGGCATCGCGGCGGCGAACGCCGCCGGCATCACCACCACCGCCGTGCTCCTCCTGCTCGGACTCGGCTCCCGCATCGTCGCCATCGAGGTCCGCGCCATCGGACTCCGCATCGCCCGTCTCGCCCTCGCGGCCGCCGCGGCCGCCGCCGCCGGGCTGCTCGCCGCACCCGTCACGGGCGGCCCGGTGGGGAGCCTCGCCGTCGGCTGTCTGCTCGTGCCCGTCGTTTTCCTGCTCGCTGCCCGTGCCCTGCGCGCCCCCGAAGCCGTTCATCTTCTCGCCCTCGTCCGACGGAGGCTCTGTCATGTCCGCTGATACGGCCCCGACCCGTACGGGCACCACTGCCCGCCACCCCCAGCCATGGATCTGGATGTACCACGCGGTCGGCGACCACACCGACGACCCGTACGGCATCACAGTCGCCCCCGACCGGCTCGACCTCCAGCTGCGCTGGCTGCGCTCACGCGGCCTGCGCGGCGTCGACATGGCGACACTGCTCCGCGCCCACGCCCGCGGAGCTGCCGCCCGCCTCGTCGGGCTCACCTTCGACGACGGGTACGCCGACTTCGCCGAGGCCGCCCTCCCGCTGCTGCGCCACCACGGCTGCACCGCCACCCTGTTCGTCCTGCCCGGCAGGCTCGGCGGCAGCAACGAATGGGACACCGACGGCCCACGCCGCCCCCTCCTCGACGAACGGCAGATCAGGGCCGCTGCCGAAGCGGGTACGGAAATCGCCTCGCACGGCATGCTCCACCGCGACATGACCGCGCTCACCGACGCCCAGGCGCGCGAGGAGACGTCCCGCAGCAGGGAGTTGCTGCGCGCGATCACCGGATCGGCCCCGGCCGGCTTCTGCTACCCGTACGGCGCCTTCGACCGGCGCGCCGCCGAAGCAGTGCGTGCGGCCGGATACACCTACGCCTGTGCCATCGCCCCCGGCCCGGCGGCCGGTACGTACGCCCTGCCGCGCACGCACATCAGCCACGCCGACCGCGCCGCCCGGCTGGCCGTGAAACGGCTGCGGCACCGGCTGCGCCCGCTGCCCGCCCTTGCGCCCGTCGTCACGGAGGGCACCCCATGAAGGTCCTGCACATCATCACCGGCCTCGGCGTCGGCGGCGCCGAACAGCAACTGCGCGTGCTGCTGCGCCATCTGCCCGCCTCCTCCTGCGACGTGCTGACCCTCACCAACCCGGGCCCGGTCGCCGACGGGCTGCGCGCCGACGGGATGTCCGTCACCCACCTCGGCATGCGGGGCAACCGCGACCTCGCCGCGCTGCCCCGGCTGGTGCGCATCATTCGCCGGGGCCGTTACGACCTCGTGCACACCCACCTGTACCGCGCCTGCGTGTACGGCCGGATCGCAGCGCGTCTGGCGGGCGTGCGGGCGGTGGCCACCGAGCACTCGCTCGGTGACGCGGAGATCGAGGGCCGTCCCCTCACCCGCGGCACTCGCGAGCTGTACCTCGCCACGGAACGCCTCGGCCGGGCGACCGTCGCCGTGTCCCCGACCGTCGCCGGACGGCTGCGCGCATGGGGTGTGCCCGACGGCCGCATCCGGGTCGTGCCGAACGGGATCGACGCAGCCCGTTTCCGTTTCGACCCCGCCGCCCGCGCAGCCGTACGTGCCGAACTGGGCATCACGGAAGGCACGTTCACCGTGGGCGGCATCGGCAGGCTCGTCCCCGGCAAACGCTTCGACGTGCTCGTCGAGGCCGTCGCCGCGCTTCCGGGCGTCCGGCTGCTCCTTGCGGGCGGCGGGCCCGAGCGGGAGTCGCTGCGCGTGCTCGCCGCACGGTGCGGCGCGGCCGACCGCATCCGGCTGCTCGGCGAACGCGAGGACGTCCCGGCGCTGCTGTCCGCCATGGACGTGTTCGTCTCCACGTCTCGCGAGGAGGCGTTCGGCCTCGCCGTCGTCGAGGCGCTCGCCGCCGGTCTGCCCGTCCTGCACGGCCCCTGCCCGGCCGTCGAGGACCTGCCGGCCGACCATGCCCCCGGCGCCCGCCCGCTGCGCGGTGACGCCCGGGAGCTGGTCGCCGCGCTGCGTTCCCGCACGACCTCCGGCGTCCACCGGCTCCCGCCGCCGCGGGCAGTCGCCCACTACGACATCGCCCGCAGCGGACGCCTTCTGACGGATGTCTACGCATCTGCCCTCGCCACTGCGCCCCCGATCACCATCCCGACCCCGACGCCCCCGCCCACCGAGAGAGCAGCCCGCCCATGACCACCTCGCCCGAGCGGAGGCCCGCCGCCCCCGGCAGGCCCCGCCGTCGCCTTGCGAACCTCCTGTCCCTGCCCGCCTGGTGGCCCGTGGCCGTTTTCGCCCTGCTCGGCACGGGCTGCGGCCTCACCTACGGTGTGCTCAAGGCCCCCGAATACGCCGCCACCACCTATCTCGTCGCCGTGCCCGCCAAGGACACCGAGCCCGTCGCCGCGCTCGGCTTCGCACAGGCCTACGGGCGGATCACCACCAGCGACTCCACGCTGGCCTACGCGCGTGTCGCGGCCGGAGTCCCGGCCCGCGAACTGCGTGCCCGTGTGCGGACCGAGACGTCCCCCGACTCCCCGATGATCGCGATCACCGGTACCTCCACCCGGCCCGCCGAGGCCGCCGACATCGCCAACGCGGTCGCCGACGCCGTCTTCGTCAGCAGCGACCGGGTCTCCAAGGAGACCGGCGTGCGGCTGATGCTCTTCTCGCAGGCCATCGCCCCCTCCCGGCCCGTCTCGCCGTCCGCGCCGATCAGCGCGGCAGTCGGCGGCTGCGCGGGTGGCCTGCTCGGCGGCCTCGCGCTGCTCGTACGGCCCCGGCGCCCGCGCCCGGCCGGCAGCACCGCGGTGCCCGGCCCGGCCCAGCCGGCGGAACCCGCCGCCGAACGGGAGCGGGTGTGACACCCGGCGCCCGGTCGGGCACCGCCGTCACCCTGTGCCGCGATCCGCAGGAATTCGACGCGCTGCGACCGGAGTGGGACCGCCTGCACCGAGGATGCGCCACGGCCACTCCGTTCCAGAGCCATGCGTGGCTGCATTCCTGGTGGCAGTCGTACGGGACCGAGGGCCGGCTGCGTGTCGTACTGGCCCGCAGGGACGGCCGGTTGATCGGCGCCGCGCCCCTGATGCTTGTGCACCGGCCGCTGCCGTTGCTCGTACCCGTCGGCGGGGCGATCTCCGACTACGGCGACGTCCTGATCGACGACGCGCACCTGCACACCGCCGTTCCGGCGCTGGTCCGGGGACTGGAGCGGGCCGCCCGGCACGCGGTCGTCGACCTGCGGGAAGTGCGGCCGGGAGCGGCCGCCGAGAGGCTGTACGAGACCTGGAAGGGTGCCCGGGCACGGCTCGGCGACTCGGTCTGCATGGAGCTGCCCGCCGCGCCCGTCGAAGAACTCGTCAAGCGGATGTCCGCGAGCGGAGCCCAGCGGGTGCGGGCCAAGCTCCGCAAGATCGACGCACTGAAGATCGAGGTGCACACGGCAGGCGAGCAGGACGTGCCCGGCGCGATGGCGCATCTGCTGCGTCTGCACGAACTGCAGTGGCGTGGCCGGGGCGTGAACGTGGAACACCTGCGGCCACGCTTCTCCGCGCATCTGGTCCGTGCCGTACGGCACATGGTCGCCTGCGACGAGGCCACGCTCACCGAGTTCCGTCTGGACGGTGAGGTCGTGGTCGCCGCGCTCACCCTCCACACGGCCCACCTCAGCGGCGGCTACCTCTTCGGCGCCGACCCCGCGCTGCGTGAGCGGAAGGTGGATGTCGCGGCGCTGCTGCTGCGGCACGACGCCCAGCAGGCCGCTGTCGGAGGGCGCCGGGTGCTGAGTCTGCTGCGCGGCAACGAGCCGTACAAGAAGCACTGGCGCCCCGACGAGGTCACCAATCAGCGGCTGCTGCTGGCCCGCCCGGAACTGGAGCCGGTGCTGCGGCTGCAGGCTTCGCGGGTCAGGGCGCGCGAGCGGGCGGCGGAGGTCGTACGGACCCGTCTGCCGGCCGCGCGGGAGTGGCGCGACCGGCTCAACGACCTTCGGGCGGAAGGGGCTTCGGTCAGAACGGCCGGTACGACGTCCAGGGGAGGGAGACCGTCCAGGGGAGACTGACGCAGTACCGCTGGTCGGGCACCCACCGCGTGATCCAGTCGCCGAGGTCCGTCTCGAGGCACCAGTCGTCCGGGTTCGGCTCCTCACCGGCCGGCGGATCCGTCGGATCGGGCTCCGTCGGCGCAGGCTCCATCGGATCGGGCTCGATCGGATCGGGTCCGGGCTCCACCGGGTCCGGTGCCGGTTCCACCGGATCGGGTCCGGGCTCGGCAGGCGGCGGAGCCGGAACGGGCTCGGCCGGCTCCGAATTCGCAGACATCTTCGAGCGGAACACCTTCGAGGAGTCCGGATTGCTCTCGCACTGCCAAACGCCGTGCGGACAGTAGTCTGTGATGGTCTGGTACAGCGGCTCGTGCAGGTCGATCCATTCGAGCATGCGGCGCATGTACTCGGGATTGTCACCGTTCCTGAAGAGCCCCCATTCCGGGTACGAGATCGGCTTGTTGTGCGCTGCGGCGAACTCGACCTGCTTCTTCAGTCCGTACGGAGCATTCACCTGGTCGTCGAACGTCTCGCCGGGAGGCTGGTCGTAGGAGTCCATTCCGATGATGTCCACGACGTCGTCGCCGGGATAGCACTCGGTCCAGGGAATCGCATCCCGTCCGCGACTGGGAGCGAAGTCGAAGCGGAAATCCTGCCCGGGGACGGAACGCATGGCGGTGACAATACTGTTCCAGTACGCCTTCCAGGCCTTCGGGTCGGGACCGCAGCGGTGGCTGTACGTCGTCCCGTTCATCTCCCAGCCCAGCACGATCACCGTGTCGGGTACGCCCTGCTCCACCAGACGGTCGGCGAGGGTACGGAAGTGCTGGTCGAACCGCCCCTTCGCCCCCGCCCGCAGCTGCCTCGCGACGGTCCGGTCCGACAGCCGGTCCTCGTTGCGCTCGAGCATCGGGACGTTCAGCACGAACATCCGGTCCTCGGCGCCGCGGCGCCAGTCGGCCCACGCGCTCAGGAACTCAGGACGGCCTTCTATGTTGATCCACTTGTCCCCCGGGAGATATGTGTGACCCACTCTCAGCTCCCGGCCGCCGAGCCAGCGGGAGAGTTCGGCCATGCGTGCGATCCCGGGCGGTCCGTAATGGAGATACGCGCCGACGGCGACCGGCGAATCCGCCGTGTCCCGTGCCTCGTCGCCCGCGGTATCCGCCATTGCCGCCGATGGGCCCAACAGCCCGCCCGAGACAAGGAGTCCGGCCGCGACCGTCGCCATACAGTTCCTGATGAGACGGTGCCTTTGTGGCATGCCTTCCTCCTCGTGACGAATTGCTGTGACTGACCCGACGTTAGGCAGATATTCCTGCCGAAGGGATGCCCGAAGGCACGTTCGTAGGCCATTAGCGAAGAGGCGCGCCCCCATCGGGCCCATCCAGGTGAAAGACGTGACCCGAATGCCGACATTCGACTCCGGAGTACCCGCTCTGCTGCTCCGGCTGGACCGGAATCCGTTCCCTTACGGCACCCTGGGCGCGGTGCGGTCGCTGGGACGTGCGGGGGTGGAGGTGCACGCCGTCGTCGAATCGGCCCGCAGCCCGGTCGCCCGCTCCCGCCATCTGCACCGTGCGCACCCGAGGCCGCCCGGTCCGCCGGAGCCCGAGGCGTTCGTGCGGTCGCTGCTGGAAGCCTCGGACCGGATCGGGCGGCGGGCCGTGCTCATCGCGATGGACGACCTCGCCGCCGTCCTCGTCGCCGCCCACGCGCCCCGGCTCGCGGACCGGTTCCTCTTCCCCGACCAGCCGGGCGACCTGCCCGGCCGTCTCGCGGACAAGGCCGAGCTGGCCGGCCTGTGCGCGGAGGCGGGGATCGCGCATCCGGACACGATGCTGCCCGACAGCGCCGCCGCGGCGGCCGCCGCAGTGCGGCGGATGGGCGTACCGCTGGTGGCGAAGTGGAGCAGGCCGTGGCTGCTGGACCCGGCGACCGGGCTGCGCGGCACCACCCTGGTCGCCTCGCCGGGCGCGGCGGCACGGCTCTTCGAGCGCAGCGGGACAGCCGGCAGCAGGCTGCTGCTGCAGCGGTACCTGCCCGAGGGCCGGCACTCCGACTGGTTCTTCCACGGCTGCTTCGCCGCGGACGCGCGCTGTCTGCACAGCGGCACCGGCCGCAAGGAGCTGTCCTGGCCGCCGCGCACCGGCCGCACCGCGCTGGGGCGCTGGAAGCCCGACGCGCAGGTGGCCGCAGCCGCGCTGCGGCTCGTGCGGACGACGGGCTACCGCGGCATCCTCGCCCTCGGCTTCCGGCGCGACGCGGACGGCACGCACCACCTGTTGAACGTCAACCCGCGGCCCGGCGCACAGTTCCGGCTCTTCACCGGGCCGGACGGGCTCGACGTCGTACGTGCTCTCCACCTCGATCTGACCGGCCGTCCCGTGCCTGCGTCCGCCGACCGGCCGGGGCGGGTCTTCGTCGCCGAGAACTATGCGCTGTTGTCCGCAGCCGCCTCCGCCCGGTGCCGTGCCGCCGTGCCGCTGCGGGCCGTCGGCGGCATCGAGACCGCCTGGTTCGCCGCCGACGACCCGGCGCCGTTCGCCGCGATGGCCGGGGCCTGGCTGGGCCGGGGCCTTGTCGAAGCGGCGCACCGACTGCGCGACGCGCTGGGACCGCCGCCCGCCCCGCCGCGGGACCGACCCGTACGACCCGACACCCCCGACCCCGACCCGAGGAACGAGAGCGCACCATGTACGACTTGGCAGTGATCGGCGCGGGCCCCTACGGGCTCTCCATCGCGGCGCACGCCGCTGCGGCCGGAATGCATCTGCGGGTGTTCGGCGACGTCATGGCCACCTGGCGGAACCACATGCCCGAGGGAATGTTCCTCGAGTCGGAGCCCTCCTGGTCGTCCGGCCTTTCCCACCCGGGTGGCAAGCACACGCTCGGACGGTACGCGGCGCTGAACGGCTTCGGGGCCGTGCACGGACACCCGCTCCCCGTCGGCATGTTCACCGACTACGGGACCTGGTTCGCCGAACACGCCGTACCCGCCGTGGACGAACGCCGCGTCACACGCGTAGCCGCCGAAGCGGACGGATTCCGGGTCGAGACCGCCGACGGGGAGAGCACCCGGGCCCGTACGGTCGCGGTCGCCGTCGGCATGCTGCCTTTCGTCGACGTCCCCGACGCGCTCTCCGCACTCCCGGACGAGCTGTGCACGCACAGCAGCGGCCACCGCGACCTGGGCCGCTTCGCCGGCCAGGACGTCACCGTCGTCGGCGCCGGTCAGTCCGCCCTGGAGACGGCCGCCCTGCTCACCGAGCACGGGGCACGGCCCCAGCTCGTGGCCCGCACCCGCCGGCTCCGCTGGAACGAGGCACCCGCACCCCTCGACCGGGGACTCCTGCAATCGCTGCGCACCCCGCCCAGCGGCCTGGGCGCCGACTGGAGCACCTGGGCGTGGGCCGAACTGCCCGGCGTCGTCAGAAGACTTCCCGCCCAGGTCCGCCGCCGCCGGGCGGACACCGTGCTCGGCCCCGCAGGCGCCTGGTGGCTGCGCGAGCGCTACGAAGGCCGGGTGCCCGAGCTCCTCGGGCACGTGCTGCGCGGCTCCGGGGTCCGTTCCGACGGCCGGGTACGGCTGGTACTGCGCGGCCCGGACGGCACCAGCCGGTCACTGGACACCGCGCACGTCGTCGCCGCCACCGGGTTCACCCCCGACCTGGAACGGCTGCGGCTGCTCGACGACTGCCTGGTGCGGCGGATCCTGACCGTGCAGGGCACCCGGTCCCCGGAGCTGAGTGCCCGCTTCGAGTCCTCCTGTCCCGGGCTGTTCTTCGCCGGCCTGCTGTCGGCACCGACCTTCGGGCCGTCGATGCGGTTCGTGCACGGGGCGACGTACACCGCGCACCGGCTCGTCTCCGGGGTGAGCGGACGGCTGCGCCGCAGCGCGGGCACGGCCCGGGTGCCACGTCTTTCGGCGGCCTCGCAGGACGTGACGCGGTCCGTCCTCGATCGCTGAGAGGTCCCGGGCCGCCCGGGGTCAGGCCGTGTGCCGGTCGTGGAGCCAGCCCCGGCGCGGCGGCGGGGGAGCGGGGCGGACCTGCTGCTCCTCCACCGACGGCGTCGGGAAGAGCGAGAGCCGCGTCCACTCACCGTCCGGGCGGCCCGGCATGGTCCGGCCGGCGGCCGCCCACTCGCGCGCCAGCTGGTCGTAGATCGGGCTGCTGCCGGGTGGCGGAGCCGTCGGCGCCGAATCCGTTCTCGTCTGGATGCGCTGCCAACGAGCCGGCGCGGTAATCCTTGCCATACCGCGGCAAACGCCCACCGGGCACCCGAGGTCACTGCTCGGCCGGAGGGCTGGGGTACGGGTGGAACGGCCTTTCGAGCGCACCGCCCGTTCGGGTGCGGGTGATCGGCCGCCGGTCTCCGGCTCACCGACGGGGGACCTGCGTCGCCCGGTTCACCCGCGCAGGTGAACGGAGCAACGGCAGGGGTCCGGCCGGGCACTAGGGTGCCGAGCCATGACCACTGCAAAATCCCCCAAAGCGACCGTCGACCGCGGCCAGTTGGGCACCCTCGCCCTGCTCGCCTGGACCGGCGACCCGGCCCAGGGGCACGACACGCCCTACCTGATGGCCTACTCCCTCGGCGACGGCACGGGCGGTGCCGAAGCGGCCGGCAGCGCCGTCCGCGCGATGATCGCGGAGCTCGGGCTCGCCACCGGAGACGTCATGCACGACCACACCGGCCGGAGTGTCTCCCCGATCCATCTGCTGGTCCAGGCCGGCCAGGCCGTCGTCACCATGCCGTACCTGCACGCCCAGTGCCCGGCGCCCGCCGAATGGCTGGCCGCCGCCGACCAGCGAGGACATGTGCACTTCATGATCGCAGGGCGTGCCTGGCCGGAGGCGAAGCCCGGCGAGCCCGTCTCCGAGGAGACACTGGAGGCCTTCCTCGGCGACGAGGCTGCGCTCACCGACACCGCCCATGTCCTGCTCCCGGTGTCCGCCCTGCGCGGCTGAGCAGCCGGTGTCCCGGCCCAGCGGGCTCGGGCACCGGCCCTCGGTACGCCTGCCCGGCCCGCACGCCGCTCACCGCACGTCGAACGCGAACGGCAGCGTACGGACCCGGTTGTCGAAGCTGGAGTCCACCAGGCCCGGACGGCCGATCGCCCGAAGGGCCCTGGGTCCGGTGAGCAGTTCGTGGAACAGCGCCTTCATCTCCTGCCTGGCGAGATGCGCGCCGAGACAGTGGTGCGGGCCACCCCCGCCGTACCCCAGATGGGGATTGGGGCTGCGCGTGATGTCGAAGGTGTCCGGGTCCGTGAACACCCGCTCGTCACGGTTGGCCGACGCGTAGAAGAGCACGACCTTCTCGCCGGGGCGGAAGGTGCGGCCACCCAGTTCGCACTCGGTCACCACCGTGCGCCGGAACTGGATGATCGGCGTCGAATGCCGCACGATCTCCTCCACCGCACCGTCCGCGTACGTCTCGAAACCGGACTCCAGCAGCGCCCGCTGCTCCGGGTGCTCGGTCAGCAGCGTCAGCCCGTGCGCGATCGCGTTGCGGGTCGTCTCCACCCCGGCCACGAGCAGCAGCGAGAAGAACGCGCCGAGTTGACGCGAGGTCAGTCCCCGGCCGTCGACATCGGCAGCGACCAGGGCGGAGATCAGGTCCCCGGCGGGGCGTCGGCGACGCTCACGGGCCAGCCTCGCCATCGCCAACTGCATATGGGCGAGCGCCCGCAGCCCCCGCCCCGGCATCCGCAGCCCCCGCTGCACGCCCACGTTCTGCGACGCCTGGTCGATCCGCGTGGCGATCTCGGCGCGCTGCTCCCGGGGGATGCCCATCAGATCGCAGATGACCTCGAACGGCATGCGTGAGGCGACCGCCGGGACGAAGTCGTCCGGACGGCTCTCGATCATCTCGTCGACGATGCGCCGTGCCACCTCCCGGATGTTCTCCTCCGCTGCCGCCAGCAGCCTCGGCGTGAACGAACGGGCGACGATACGGCGCAGATCGGCGTGCTCGGGACCGTCCATGTTCACCATCGAATTGCCGAACACGGCCTTCGCCCAGCCGGCGGGTTCGGGCGTCGTGACCCCCGGCGCACTGGCGAACTCGCGCGGCCTGCGGCTCGCCTCCACCACGTCCGCGTGCCTGACCAGTGCGGAGAACGCGCGACCCGGCTGCACGCCGAACCGCACAGGTGCGTCGAGGGTGCGCAGATACGCGAAGGCGGCGAGGCGCTCCGCGCGGGGCCGCCGCCAGAACGACGGGTCGGCGAGATCGACGCCCTCGGCACGGGCGGTGCGCCCGTCCGACTGCCCGGGGATCTTCTTCTCCACAGCAACCTCCTGGTGCTCAGGGCGCCATGCTGGACCAGCCGCGCGTCACCTTCGGTCCCCGTGTTGCTGCGGACGGGGGAGATCTGCACGGGTCGGCCCCTCCTGCTCGTTGTGGCAGGGCAACGGAGACAAGCGCATTCCGGAGGGCATCCGGAAGTGAATCCATGAGGGGACGAATCGAGCGATGAAGTTGACAACCCGCGGGACCATGGCGGCAGTCGTGGCATGCATGGCATCGGCAGCGGGAGCCGCGCCTGCCGTCGCCGGTACGTCGGTGCCGGTCGCGCCGCCGCTCGAGAGCCCGGAGTGGGCGCTGCCCGTCGAGGCTCCCGAGCTGAGCACCGGTGTGCCGGTCCCGGGCGCAGCCGAGGCGTCGCGGCACGGTTCCGAGGAGCTGCTGGCGCACGGCATGGTGCCCGCGGTCCCGTTCACCACCGAGCTGCCCGCCACGCTGCTGGATCTGCCCCGTGGAGAACCCGCTCGGCGAGGGCGACCTCGGTGTCGCCCAGGCGACGACGGAGTCCACCGACATGAAGGTGGCGAGCCCCGGCGCCTCGCTCGGAGCGCCGCTCACGCAGCCGCGCCACGAGTTCGGCCTGCCCGGGACCACGCTGCCCGAGGCCGACCTGATCGCCCCGGTCGTGCAGGGCACCCCGGCCGCCGGACTGCTGCTGAGCTGAGCGGCCCGGACCGCCCCCGGCCGGGCGAGCAACCCTTTCGCCGCGCTCTCGTTGTCAACACCGAAGCAGCGATACATCGCACGAGTGGGACCACGGGGAGGGGCGACGACATGAACCGGAGCACCGGCGGTGCTGGGACAGCAGGCGGCGGCCCCCTCGCCCGCCGCCTGCTGCTGCGCGCCGCCCTGACCGTCGGTGTGCTCGCGGGTACGGCGGGCGCGCTCGTGCCGGTCCTCGCCGCCCGCCGGAGCGGCGTCGCCCGGGAGCGGAAGGCGACCGGCGCGGCGCGGCAGTCGCTGGAGCGGTTCGCCGAGACCTACCGCGGCCGGTACATCCAGGGCAGCGCCACCGTGATGGTCCCCGCCCGCGGAACGCGTGGCCCCGGGGACACGGAGACGGTGCAGGACGCCGCCGCCCGCGAGGCGCGGGCAGCCGCCGTGCCGAGCGTCGAGGTACGCATCGACGGCCGTCCGCTGCATGTCATGCGCCGAGCGGACGGCACGTATCTGAGTCTGGTGAACCACTACGAGTCGTTTCCCACCCTGCGCGATGTGGCGCGCGCCGCCGTCGACGAACTGGGCGATGACCAGCTCTCGTTGACACCCATGCACAGCGTCTGACAGCCGGGAGGGGCAGCACACCGTGTACACCCGCAAGAACCAGCGGAACCTGACCCGTTCGGAGAAGAAACGTCTGGTCGACGCGCTGCTGGCGCTCAAGCGCTCGGGCCGGTACGACGAGTTCGTCAGGATGCACGGCGCGTTCTATGTCTCCGACGCCGAGGAGGGCGCCCGCGCCGCCCATATGACGCCGTCGTTCTTTCCGTGGCACCGCCGGTTCCTGCTGGAGTTCGAGCGCGCCCTGCAGAAGGTCGACTCCGGGGTGTCCATCCCCTACTGGGACTGGACCGTCGACAACAGCCCCGCATCCTCGCTGTGGGCGGAGGACTTCATGGGCGGCACCGGCCGGCGCACCGACCGCCAGGTGATGACCGGCCCGTTCGGCCGCAACAACGGGAAGTGGCCGATCAACACCCGTATCACCGACGGCAAGTACCTCACCCGCGATCTCGGCAGGCCGCGCAACCCGGTCTCCCTGCCCACCAAGTCCGACGTGGCACAGGCGCTGGCCGACCCGGTCTACGACGCGGCGCCCTGGGACTCCACCGCGAAGACCGGGTTCCGTAACCGGATCGAGGGGTGGAACCGGGGCGGCGAGGACCGCTGGCGAAACCACAACCGGGTCCACCGCTGGGTCGGCGGTCTGATGATGGGCGCCACCTCGCCCAACGATCCGGTGTTCTGGCTCCATCACGCCTTCGTGGACCTGCTGTGGGTGCGCTGGCAGAAGGCGCATCCGGCGTCGGGCTATCTGCCCCGCAGGAAGCCGGCGCGGTCCGATCCTGCGCACGGCCAGATCTTCGCCCTCGACGATCCGATGCCGCCGTGGAACGTGAAGCCGTCGGCGCTGCTCGACCATACGCGCCACTACCGCTACGTATGAGCCGTGAGCCGAGGGCCGTGAGCCGAAGGCCGGCCGGGATGACGTCATCCCGGCCGGCCCTTTCGTGTCCCGTGCGTGACGGAAGGCGTCCGCACATGACTGCGGCCTCCCCCCGCATGGCGGGGGGAGGCCGCAACAAAAGCGGGTGTCCGGTGCTCAGTAGGCCTCGTGGTGGCCACCGTCGACGTTGACGCACTCGTTGCCGAAGGCCGGGTTGAGCAGCGCGATGACGTTCACCGTGTTGCCGCAGGCGTTGATCGGGACGTGGACGGGAACCTGGACCGCGTTGCCGGAGGCGAGCCCCGGGGAACCGACTGCCGCACCGTGCGCTCCGGCGTCGGCGGCAGCCATGCCGGCGCCGCCGGCGAGGATGGCACCCGTGCCGGCGACAACGGCGGCGGCCTTCGCGATACGCGACATCAACTTCTCCTTGCAGGACGAGAGGTGACCGCAGGGGTTTGCGGTCATCACTCCCCGTTCAACGCGGAAAGCGGACCCCGGTAACGGATCAGGACAAAGTCAGACCCCAACGGTTCCGTCGACGCCCTCGCGGAGGAAATCGGCGTGGCCGTTGTGGCGGGCGTACTCGTGGATCATGTGCAGCATCAGCATCCGGACCGAGACCTTGTCCTGCCACTTCTCCACCCACACCGTCCGGTCGAGCGACTCGGTCGCGGCCTCGATACGGCGCGCGTGCTCCACCTCGGTACGCCAGGCGGCGAACGCCTCGGAGGCGGTGGCCTCGCTCGCGTCGTAGGCCACCTGGAAGTCGCCCTCGTCCGACCACACCAGCGGGATGTCCTCGCCGTTGATCACCCGGCGGAACCAGGCGCGCTCCACCTCCGCCATGTGCCGGACGAGGCCCAGCAGGGACAGCGTCGACGGCGGCATCGAGCGCCGGCGCAGGTCCTCGTCGCCCAGGCCCTCGCACTTCTTTGCGAGCGTGGCCCGGTGGAAGTCGAGGCAGGCGCGCAAGGTCTCGCGCTCGCCGGCTCGCGAGGGCGGACTGACCCGTTCGGTGGTCACGACCGGTCTCCTTCGTTCATGTGTTCGGTTTTGGGTCTACTGTGGAAGACATGGCAGCACATCTCCAGGGTTCGCTCTTCGACCTGACGGACGAGATCGGCCTCGGTCCGCTCGACGGCGTGCGGCGCACAGTGCTCGGCGCCGGTGCGTGGATCGATGTCCTGCCCGGCTGGCTGACCGGCGCGGACGCCCTCTTCGAGGAGCTGGCCGGCGAGGTGCCGTGGCATGCCGAGCGGCGCCGGATGTACGAGCGGATGGTCGACGTGCCCCGCCTCCTCGCCTACTACCGGGAGGGCGACGGACTGCCGCACCCCGTGCTGGACCGGGCTCGCGACGAACTGTCCGCGCACTACGCCGACGAGCTGGGAGAGCCTTTCGTGACGGCCGGGCTCTGCTACTACCGCGACGGCCACGACAGCGTGGCCTGGCACGGCGACCGGATCGGGCGGGGCGCGCGCGAGGACACCATGGTCGCCATCCTGTCCGTCGGCGCCCCGCGCGATCTCGTCCTGCGCCCCCGGCACGGCGGCGGGGACGTGGTGCGCCGGGCCCTCGGCCACGGCGACCTGATCGTGATGGGCGGCTCCTGCCAGCGCACCTGGGAGCACGCCGTCCCCAAGTCGGCGCGCTCCGTGGGCCCGCGCATCAGCATCCAGTACCGACCGCGGGGAGTGGCCTAGGAAGGCGTGCGGCGTACGGAGCGGCCCGCCAGTACGTCGGTGCGCGCCCCGTCCTCGATCACGAACCGGCCGTCGATCAGCACATGCGGGATCCCCACCGGCAGGGTCCGCGGTGTGTCGAACGTGGAGCCCGCAGCGACCGTGTCCGGGTCGAACAGCACCAGGTCGGCGCGGTAGCCCTCACGGACCAGGCCCCGGTCGGGCAGCCGCAGCCGGGCCGCGGGACGCGAGGTCAGATGCGCGACGGTCTCCTCCAGTGTGAGGATGCCCAGCTCCCGCGCGTACCGGCCGAGATAGTGCGGGAACGTGCCGTACGCACGCGGGTGCGGCTTGGCGCCCTGCAGAATGCCGTCGCTGCCGCCGGTGTGGACGCGATGGCGCATGATCGCGCGGACGTTCTCCTCGTGGCCGACGTGCTGGAGGATCGTCGAGCCGAGCCGGTCCTCGATCAGCAGCCGGCGGGCGGTGGTCCAGGGCGCCTCGCCGCGCCGGTCGGCCGACTGCCGGATCGTGCTGCCCACGTGGTCCGCGTGCGCCGGGTCGCTCACCCCGGAGATCTCGATGGTCTCCCACTCGATCGGCACGCCGTGGCAGCCGTCGGAGCCGGTGACCTCGAGGTGGTGGCGGATCCGCTCCGCCGCCTCGTCGTCCCGCAGCCGGGACAGCACCGCCTCGGGCCCGCCCTCGCCCGCCCAGCTGGGCAGCATCGCGACGAGCGTGGTGCAGCCGGGGGTGTACGGGTAGGTGTCGAGCGTGATGTCCGCGCCCGCGTCCAGAGCGTCGTCGAGCAGCGCGAGCAGCTCGTGCGCCCTGCCCTTGTTCACGCCGAAGTTCATGGTGGCGTGCGCGAGATGCAGCGCGCAGCCGGCGTCGCGGGTGAGGTCGACCATCTCCTCGTACGCCTGGAGGGCGCCCGCGCCGTAGGAGCGGTGATGGGGGCAGTAGTAGCCGTCGTAGCGGGCGACGACACGGCACAGCTCGGTCAGCTCGGCATCGTTCGCGTACATCCCGGGGGTGTACGTCAGCCCGGACGAGAGACCGACCGCGCCCTGCTCCATGCCCTCGGCCACGAGCTGCTTCATACGGGTCAGCTCGGCCTCGGTGGCGGGCCGGTCCTCCCAGCCCATGGCGTGCATGCGGACGGTGCCCTGCGGGATCAGGTACGCGGCGTTGACCGCGATGCCCCGGCCGCCGAAGTTCCGGTCGAGGCGGTCCAGATACTCGCCGACCGTACGCCAGTCGAAGTCGATGTCGGAGCCGTCGCTGTTCCAGCCGGTGATCGCCTTGCGGACGTGCGCGAGGGTGTCGTCGTCGACGGGCGCGTACGACAGCCCGTCCTGTCCGAGGACTTCGAGGGTGACGCCCTGCGCGGCCTTGGCGCTGTGGTCCGGATCGCGCAGGAGGGCGAGATCGGAGTGGGCGTGCATGTCGATGAAACCGGGAGCGAGGGCGAGGCCGTGCGCGTAGAGGGTGCGCTTCCCGGACAGTGCGGGCTCGCCCTCGCGGCGTATCGCGACGATGCGGCCGTCGCGGACGGCGACATCGGCGCGGTAGGCGGGGGCGGCGGTGCCGTCGATCAGACGGACGTCGCGGATGAGGAGGTCCATGCGCGCGCCTTTCTGGGCGGTGGTGGGGTCTGGGCAGGCCGTGGGGGAGTCCCGGTCAGAAGAACGTGCGGATGAAGTCCGTCACCGTTCCGTCCGCCTCCACCACCGGAATCAGCTGCCACTTGTCGAACGACGTGCACGGATGCGACAACCCCATCCCCACCCAGTCCCCGACCTCCAGGCGCACCCCCGGGGAGGTCCTGACCCAGCCGTGCTGGTCGGACAGGCCCGTGACCGAGATGCCCTCGGCCGGGCGGATCTCGCCGGTGCGGCCGTCGCGGACCGCCTGCGCCTCGGGCAGGTCGAGGTCGTACGCCGCGTCCCGCTTGCCCGCGTTGACGAAGGCCTGCTCCGGCGTGGGGCGGGAGACCACCTGCGCCCACAGCCGGAACGCGGGCTGCAGCGCGCCCTCCCCCGGGACCCGGTTGAAGGGGGTGAGATGGCGGTAGTGGCCGTCGTCGTGCGAGACGTATGCGCCGGAGCGCAGCAACTTCAGTACGGGAGCGGACAGTTCGGGGATGTCCGCGAAGACATCGGCGACCGCGTCGAACCACGCGCTGCCGCCCGCGCTGATCACGATCTCGTCCGTGTCCGCGAAGTAGCCGGCCTTGTCGAACTCGGCGCCGAGCGCGACGAGGCGGCGCAGCCAGGCGCGCACCCGCTCGCCGTCGGCCTCCGGCACCTCGCCCTCGTAGCCGGCGACGCCGACCAGCCGGAGCGTGGCGGACGCCGCCACCGCGTCGGCGACGGCGGCGCAGTCCGTCTCCGTACGGGCCCCGGTGCGTGCGCCGTCGCCCGCGCCCAGTTCGACCACGACCTCCAGGGGGCGCGAGACCCCGTGCAGGGCCGCGTCCATCAGCTCGACGCCGCGCACGGAGTCGACGTAGCAGACGAGGCGGAAGTCGGGGTCGGTGTCGAGCTCGTGCGCGATCCAGCGCAGGGCGGCGGCGTCGACGACCTCGTTGGCGAGGAAGATCCGCCGGATCCCGTACGCGCGGTAGACGCGCACCTGGTGCGGCACGGCGGCAGTGATGCCCCAGGCGCCGCGTTCCAGCTGGCGCGCGAAGAGCTGCGGCGACATGGAGGTCTTGCCGTGCGGTGCGAAGGCGAGGCCGTGTCGCTCGGAGTACGTCTCGAGGAGGGCGAGGTTGTGCTCGACCGACTCGGCGGAGAGGGCGAGAACGGGGGTGGTGAATCCGCCGGTGAAGAGATTGCGGCGGGCGGCTGCCAGTTCGCCGACGGTCTGGCCCTCGGCGTCGGGCGGCAGCGCCTTGAAGCGGTGGTCGACCCGTTCGTCGGCGAGTCGTGCGACGGCGTTGTCGGCGGCCATGAGGGGACCCTCCTCCGGGCGTTGCGTCATGTGCAACGCTCATTGCGTATTTCGCTTATCGCTGTTTAACATCCGAGCCAACGCCGGGTCAATGGTGCCCGGCACCGACCAGCGAGGAGCCCCCGCGATCATGACCGCGAGCGTGCAGGCACCCGTGGACGTCGTCTGCCTCGGCGAGTCCATGGTCACGTTCCTGCCCACCCGGGACGGCCGCCTCGCCGATGTCCCGTCGTTCGTCCGCGGCATCGGCGGAGCGGAATCCAACGTGGCGTGCGTCCTGGCCGCGGCGGGACACCGCACGCGGTGGGTCGGCCGGGTGGGTGCGGACGGGTTCGGCGAGCACCTGGTGGAGGCCATCGCGTCGTACGGGGTGGACACCTCTGCCGTGCAGCGCGACGCGGAGCGGCCCACCGGCATCTACTTCCGTACGTCCGGCGACCGCGCTGCGGACGACCACGAGGTCGTCTACTACCGGGCGGGTTCGGCGGCCTCCGCGATGTCCACGGCGACGGTCCCCAGGGACGCCGTCGACTCCGGCCGTCTGCTCCATCTCTCCGGTATCACCGCGGCCCTGTCCGACGACTGCCTCGCCCTGATGCGCGACCTGACCGCCCGGCGGGAGGGCAGGCCCCTCGTCTCGTTCGACGTGAACCACCGTCCGGGACTGTGGCGCACCCCGTCCGACGCGCAGGTCCTCCTCGACCTGGCCCGCGGGGCGGACATCGTGTTCGTGGGAGAGGACGAGGCGGAGGAGGCATGGGGGCTGCGAGGCGTCGACTCCATCGGGGAGGCGCTGCCGGAGCCGTCGCTGCTGGTGGTGAAGCAGGGCGCGCGCGGGGCGACGCTGTTCAGCCGTGACGGTCACGGCGCCGTGACCCACGTGCACGCCCCCACCGTCGACGTCGTCGCCGCCACCGGCGCCGGCGACGCCTTCGCCGCCGGTTTTCTCTCCGCCACCCTCCGCGGGCTGGCGGCGAAGGACTCGCTGCGGCGGGGGCACCTCTTCGCCGCCGCCGCGCTCACCGTCCCCGGCGACCTCGGTGCGCCGCCCGACACCGCGCACGCCGACCGGCTCGCGGCCCGCGACGACGACGCCTGGGGGACACTGCACCTCGGCCCCGGGTGGACGGGGCAGACCGAGGAGGTACGTACGCCATGAGCCAGACCGTCGACCGTGCGCTGAGCATCCTGCCGCTGCTCGCGCAGGGTCCCGCCGACCTGGGACAGGTCGCCGACCGGCTCGGCGTCCACAAGTCCACCGCCCTGCGGCTGCTGCGCACCCTGCACGAGCACGGGCTCGTCTACCGGCAGCAGGACCAGCGCTACCGCCTCGGCGCCCGGCTGTTCGCGCTCGCGCAGGAGGCCGTGGAGAACCTCGACGTACGCGAGATCGCGCACCCCCATCTCGTCGCACTGAACGAGCAGATCGGCCACACCGTGCACCTCGCCGTGTACGAGGAGAGCGAAGTCCTCTACATCGACAAGGTCGAGAGCCGCTACCCGGTCCGGATGTACTCCCGGATCGGCAAGCCCGTCGCGATCACGGTCGCGGCTGTGGCGAAGCTGCTCCTCGCCGACCTGCCGGAAGCCGAGCGGCGGGCCGTCGCCGAGAAGCTCGACTTCCCCATGTACACGTCCCGTTCGACCCCGAACGCGCCCGCCTTCCTCAAGGAGCTGGCAAGTGTTCGCGAACAGGGCTGGGCCACCGACCTCGGCGGCCACGAGGAGTCCATCAACTGCATCGCGGCCCCCATCCGCGGTGCGGACGGCCGGGTCGTAGCCGCCATGTCGGTGTCCGCGCCGAACGTCGTCGTCACAGCCGACGAACTCCTCACCCTCCTCCCGCTGGTGCGCCGCACCGCCGACGCGATCACGCGGGAGTACTCAGGACACACCCCCCAGAAGGAAGCACGCGCATGAGCGAGAAGACCGCGATCACCCCGAGCACCCACACCGCGCCTCCCGCGAAGTTCTCCCACGGGGTCAGGAAGGGCAACATCCTCCAGGTCGCCGGCCAGGTCGGATTCCTCCCCGCCGTCGAGGGACAGGCCCCCACCCCGGCCGGCCCGACACTGCGCGAGCAGACCCTCCAGACCCTGGCCAACGTCAAGGCCGTCCTCGAGGAGGGCGGCGCGAGCTGGGACGACGTGATGATGATCCGCGTCTATCTCACGGACACCGCCCACTTCGCCGAGATGAACGAGATCTACAACGAGTACTTCCAGGACCTGACGGTGGCCCCCGCCGCCCGTACCACGGTCTATGTCGGTCTCCCCGCCGGCCTGCTCATCGAGATCGACGCCCTGGCGGTCCTCGGCTGACCCTGGGCTGATCCCACTGAATTCCCCGCTGTACGGCACGGCGCGCTTCCCCGATGCGCCGTGCCGCGCTCCCCCCTTGCCGAAAACCGCCTCCAGCCGAAGGAATCCCGATGTTTCTCGCCGCTGACGCGCCCCCACCACCCACTCCCCACACCGGTGGGCTGCTCACGATCATCGACGGCACCGCGGGTCTGCTCACCGTCGCCGCTCTCGGAATCGCGCTTCTGCTGCTCCTGATCATCAAGGTGCGGCTGCAGCCGTTCGTCGCGCTGCTCGCCGTCTCCATAGCCGTCGGTCTCGCCGCCGGTCTGTCGGTGACCGAACTGTTCGGCACGGTCCAGCGATCCGCTGCGATATCCGTCATCGAGACAGGCATGGGCGGCATCCTCGGCCATGTCGCCATCATCATCGGCCTCGGCACCATGCTGGGCGCCATCCTCGAAGTGTCCGGCGGCGCCGAGGTGCTGAGCTCGCGACTGCTCGGGCTGTTCGGCGAGAAGCGGGCCCCGCTCGCCATGGGCCTCACCGGCGTGATCTTCGGTATCCCCGTCTTCTTCGACGTCGGCATCTTCGTCCTCGCGCCGATCGTCTACGCGGCCGCCAAGCGGTCCGGCAAGTCGATCATCCTCTACGCGATGCCGCTGCTCGCCGGTCTGTCGATGACCCACGCCTTCCTGCCGCCGCACCCCGGACCGGTCGCCGCCGCGGGCCTGTTCAACGTCTCCCTCGGCTGGGTCCTCCTCATGGGCTTCGTGGTCGGCATACCGGCCGTCATCGCCGCCTGGGTCTACGCCGCGTGGATCGGCAAGCGCCTGTTCGTCGAGGTGCCCCTGGACATGGTCGAGGCCGCCGAGGACGCCAAGGCCGCGATCATCGCCGAGCAGACCGCCACGGGCCGTGAGCCGCAGGAGCGGCCGGTGTCCCTTGCGACGGTGCTGATCATCATCGGAACGCCGCTGGTGCTGATCCTCGCCGCGACGTTCTCCTCCATCGCACTCGACGAGTCCACCCTGCGCTCGGTCATCGAGTTCTTCGGCAGCCCGTTCGTCGCGCTGACCATCGCGCTGTTCCTCGCCTACTACCTGCTGGGCTTCCGCCGGGGCTGGTCCCGCAAATCGCTGGAGTCCGTGTCGACGTCGTCGCTGAAGCCGGTCGGCAACATCCTGCTCGTCGTCGGCGCCGGCGGTGTCTTCGGCGCGGTGCTCAAGGCGAGCGGCGTCGCGCAGGCACTGTCGGACACGTTCAACGACGTCGGCCTGCCCGTCATCGTGCTGGCGTATCTGATCTCGCTGGTGCTGCGCGTGGCGCAGGGTTCGGCGACCGTCGCGATCGTGACGACCGCGGGCATCGTGCTGCCCCTCGTGGAGAACGGCGACCACTCCCAGGCCTTCCTGGCGCTGGTCATCATGGCGATCTCGGCCGGCTCGATCTTCGCCTCGCACGTCAACGACGGCGGGTTCTGGATCGTCTCCAAGTACTTCGGGATCTCCGAGCGGGACACCCTGAAGTCGTGGACGGTCCTGGAGTCGGTCCTGTCGGTCGCGGGCTTCGCGGTGGCGGCAGCGCTGAGTCTGGCGGTCTAGGAACGCGAGGAGTGCGGGGGCCGGTCCGTCGGGGACGGCCCCCGCCGTCCGCTTCCAGGGTCTGCCCGGGCAGACCCGCCGCGGACGGTACAGCCCCCGTCGACGGCGTTCCTTACCCGTTCCACCCCGTGCCCCATGCCGATCCGGACAGAGCCTAGGATCTGTCGGATGCTTACGTCCGAGGAAGTCCGCGCATGGGTGTGCGCGCAGTACGGCCCCCGCCATGCCGACCGGCGGATCACCGACATCGGATTCGCGTACTCCGTCGACACCCGGCCGGACGCCGTCCTGGACGGCGGTGCCGTGCCGGTGGACGGCGCCGGGCCCGCGATCGTCGTCAAACGGACCGGCGGCATCTGGCAGTTCGGCTCCCACCCGATGTTCCTGCCGCTCTACGCGACCCGCACCGAGGACGACTTCCGCCGCACGCTGGCGGCCCTGCTGCCGCAGTGCGACCCGGACGCGCCACCGCAGACGATCGCTCCGGGCGCGCACGCGTCGCCGCCCGCCTCTCCGCCCGGTTTCGGCCCGGCCTTCGAGCCGGCCCCGTCACCCGCGTACGGGCCGCCGGTCCACGCGCCCGGGCCGCCGGTCCACGGGCCCGGACTGCCGGTCCACGGGCCCGGACTGCCGGTCCACGGGCCCGGCCCCGCGGCTGTCGCCGGTCCGGAGTTCATCGCGGCCGACAGGAACAACGCGGTGCTCGTCGATGCGGCAGGCGTCTCCTTCGACCAGGGGCATCTGCACGTCGAGTTCGGCTGGCACGAGGTCCGGGCGATGCACCACGCCGTCCTCGGCCTCTGCCTCGTCGTCACTGTCGAGCACATGAACGGCGCGCGCTACGAGTGCCGGGTCGGCACCAGGCGTCAGGCGCGTCTTCGGGACTGGTGCGCGCAGCTGGCGCCGGTGGTCGGTCACTACCTCGGCGGCCACCGGCCTGCGTGACGGCGTGAGAGGTGCGGCCGGGAAAGGCGCCCGGGACCGCGTGGTCCCGGACGCCCGCTCACCCCTGCCGCTTGGTCACCCGGCGCAGTACTGGCCCTCCTTGCCGATCGAGCGGTACATGCAGTCCGAGTTCTCCAGGAGCTGCAGCACGGCGTCCCGGTTGCGGCTGGTCTCGCGTTCGATCACCTCGTCGGGCGGGTAGAAGCCGCCACCGCCGAAGCCCGAGGGATACATCTCGAAGGTGTACGCGAAGATCTTCTGGTTGCCCCACAGCCAGTCGTCGATCGACCCGTCCGTGATGTAGAGGTCGCTGGACTGCTCGGGCGTGTAGCCGTTGCTCGCCGCCATCTTCCCGCCCACCGCGGCGAACGCGTCACGGTCGTCCTGCGTCATGCCGGGCGCGGTGTCGGCGTTGGTGTAGCCGTAGGGCCACAGCACCAGTTCGCTGTACGTGTGGAAGTCGATGCCGGTCGCGATCTGCTGCTTGCCGCCGACGACGCGGCTGCGCACGAAGTCCGCGACGACCTTGACCTCGGGCGCGGACTCGGCGGCCCGGCCGCGGTAGGTCTCGGAGGAGGTGGAGCCCGAGGAGCCGCCGCAGCAGCCCCACTTGAAGTTCCAGTTGCGGTTCATGTCGGTGCCCACGGCCGACGAGCCGGTGTTGGGCTGCCGGTTCTTGCGCCAGCTGCGGTAGGAGCCGGTGGCGATGTCGTACTCGCCGCCGTCCGGGTTGAGGTCCGGGACGATCCAGACCTCGCGGCCGTTGACGGCATTGGTGATCCGCGAGTCACTGCCGTAGTCCTCGCCGAACTCGCGCAGCAGGTACAGCGCCATCTCGACGGTGAGGTGCTCGCGCGCGTGCTGGTGGTGCGTGAAGAGGACCTCGGGTTCGTTCTCGTCCGTGCCGACGTTGTCGCTGATCTTGATGGCGACGATGTCCCGGCCCTGGTAGCTCTTGCCGATGACGCGCTTGCTCATGATGTTCGGGTACTGGGCGATGCGCTGGTCGATCTCGGCGTTCATCTCGGCGTAGTTGTGGTACCTGGCGTCGGCCGAGGGGAAGTCGAACAGCTTCACGTCCGCCGTGGTGCGCCGCGCGGGCGGGGCGGGGAGTGCCTTGAGCGTGTGACCGAGGGCGCGCAGCCTCTTCGCCTGTGCGGCATCGGCGCTGACGACGATGGTGTGGTCGTCGACCTCGTCGATCGTGACACCGGTGGCGGCGACGGCTGTGCGTTCGGCGACGCTGTCGGGGCCGTGGATCTGGTACTGCCTGGTCTGCTCCTCCTCCACGGCGGAGGGCGTCGGCCGGTCGGACGGCGTCGAGGCGCCTGCGGTGAGGGGTACCGCCATGGCGAGCGCGAGTCCGGCCGCGAGGGTGGCGGCCTTCCTCCTGCTCGCACGGATACGAAGTCGCATGCTGTCTCCTGGGTGGGGAGTTGTGGGGGGTTGTTCAGTTGCGACGCGGGTGGTGCAGTGTTCGGAGTCGTTCGCGCACATCGTCGCGAGCTGGCATGGACCCGTCAAGGCTGACTCCCGGTCAGGTACGCTCTTCCCGCGTCGGGGTGATCGTTATCCGGCGCGTACGGGGGAAGAGGGAAAGATCCATGGCCCTCAAGGAGGAGAGCGGCTTCGACGACGTGCCGGCCGAGGAAATGACGCGTGAGCAGCGCCAGGAACTGGCCGCCCGCTACAACGGTGGCCCGTACTGGGAGTCCGGCAGGGCGCAGAACTACGGCCGTGACTTCGACAGGAGTCTCGACGAGGCAGGGGGTGCACTGAAGTGAGCGGAGCGGCCGGAGCGCCGGTCTTCGGCCGGGCTGCGTGGGGCGTCGTCCTTGTACTCGCCGATCTCCTCGGCCTCTACGTCGGTTATGCGGCCCTGCTCATCCAGCCCGAGGGCGCCTACGACGACAGCGCGCTGAGCGGGATCGCGGCGGCGTCGGTCATGCTGAGCGTGATCGGGGTGTGTACGCTGCTGCTCGCGCTCGTGCCCATGAGCAAGGACGTACTCAACCGGTGGTGGCTCTTGGCGCCCGCCGCGTTCACCGTGCTCGGTGTCGCCCGACTTGTGCACATCGACTACGCCTACCCCATGTGACCGGCAGTCCCGGCGCGCCCCGCTGCTGCCCGACCCCTTGTGCGATCAGCGGCTTCACGCTTTGGTGGCGGTGATCCATAGTGACGGGGGACGAGTCGGCGGGAGGCGCGGGATGGCCGGGACCACCGGAAACGCGAGCACAGGACAGGACATCTCCGTACCTCGGAAGTCCAGCTGGAGATACATCGGACCCGGCATCGTCGTCGCCGCCACCGGCGTCGGTGCCGGTGACCTCGTCGCGACGCTCATCGCGGGAAGCAAGTTCGGGTACACACTGATGTGGGCGGCCGTCATCGGCTGCGTCGTGAAGATCTCGCTCGCCGAGGCGTGCGGCCGCTGGCATCTCGCAACCGGTCGCACCCTCTTCGAGGGCTGGCGCTCCCTCGGGCAGTGGACCACCGTCTACTTCGCGATCTACGTGGTCGTGTGGGGCTTCATCTACGGCGCGACCGCCATGTCCTCAAGCGCCCTGCCGATCGTCGCGCTCTTCCCCGACGGGCCGGGGCTCAAGACCTGGGCGGTGCTGACCGGGCTCATCGGCCTGGTGTTCGTCTGGTTCAACCAGTACGCCGTCTTCGAGAAGGTCATGACCGTCCTGATCGGCGTGATGTTCGTGGTCGTCGTGTATGTCGCGATCCGCGTCGCCCCCGACATCGGGGCCGCTTTCGCGGGACTGGTCCCGGTGCTCCCCGACGGTTCGCTGCTCTACACCCTCGGACTGATCGGCGGCGTCGGCGGCACCATCACCATGGCCGCCTACGGCTACTGGGTGAACGCCAAGGGCTGGACCAACACCGGCTGGATGAAGGTGATGCGTCTCGACAACCGGGTCGCCTACATCACCACCGGCATCTTCGTCGTCGCCATGCTCATCGTCGGCGCCGAGCTGCTGCACGCGTCCCACCTCGCCCTCACCAAGGGTGACCGGGGACTGATCGACCTCGGCGTGATCCTGGAGGACAGGTACGGCGCGGTGACCGCCAAACTGTTCCTGGTCGGCTTCTTCGCGACCTCGTTCTCCTCGCTCATCGGCGTGTGGCACGGCGTGAGCCTCATGTTCGCCGACTTCGTGGAGCGTCTGCAGCGCGACCGCAGAGGAGTTCAGGCCGAGGAGAGCACCGTGGAGGAGGTGGCCGCCGGAACGAAGGAGCGCTCGCTGCCCTTCCGTGCGTATCTGCTCTGGCTGACCTTCCCGCCGATCTCGCTGCTCTTCCTCGATCAGCCGTTCGCTCTGGTGGTGGGGTACGGCGTGCTCGGCGCGTTCTTCATGCCGTTCCTGGCGGGCACACTGCTGTGGCTGCTCAACTCCTCGCGTACGCCCGCCGAGTGGCGCAACGGCATCCTCAGCAACGTGATGCTCGCTGCCGCGGGGCTGCTGTTCGTGGTGCTGTGCGTGCAGCAGGTGCGCGATCTTCCCTGGTAGAGCGGGACGCGACCAGGGCCCGTACCACCGGGGGAGCGGCGGTACGGGCCCTTGTCGTTCAGGGGCGTGCTACGGCTACGGCAGCCCGTGCACGTGCGGGCCCACCGCGTTCGACCAGGCGTTGCCCGCCGTCGCGTCCCAGTTCGTGGACCAGGTCATCGCGCCGCGCAGACCCGGGTAGGTCTTCGAGGGCTTGAACGCGCCGCAGTTGGTGCCGCGGGCCAGGCAGTCCAGCGCGTTCTTCACGATGGACGGGTCGACATAGCCGCTGCCCGCACCCCGTGTCGACGCGGGCACACCCAGGCCGACCTGGGAAGCGTCGAGGCCGCCCTCCAGCTGGATGCAGGCCAGCGCGGTGAGGAAGTCCACCGAGCCCTGCGAGTAGACCTTGCCGTCGCAACCCAGCATCGAACCGCTGTTGTAGTACTGCATGTTGACGACCGTCAGGATGTCCTTCACGGCCAGTGCGGTCTTGAAGTACTCGGTGCCGGTGTTCTGCATGTCGATGGTCTGCGGGGCCATCGTCAGGACCAGCGAGGAGCCCGCCTTCTGCGAGAGCTGGCGCAGCGCCTTGGTCAGGTACGTCGAGTTGATCCCGTGCTCCAGGTCGATGTCGACCCCGCTGAAGCCGTACTCCTGCATCAGCGCGTAGGCGCTGTCGGCGAAGGCGGTGGCGGACGCGTCACTGTTGATGGTGACGTTGCCCTTCTCGCCGCCGATCGAGATGATCACGGACTTGCCCGCGGACTTCTTGGCCGCGATGTCCGCCTTGAAGTCGGCGACGGAGGCGTAGCCGACGGCCGGGTCGAGGTTGAAGGTGATCTGGCCGGGCGTCGCCGTAGAGTCGGCGAACGACACCGCGATGATGTCGTACTGCGACTGCACGTCCCGCAGCTTCTGCACCGTCGCGCCGTTGTTGAAGTTCTGCCAGTAGCCGGTCAGGGCGTGCCTCGGCACGGCCGGGTTGCCCGGATTGCCGGTGGAGCTGGTCCTCCCGGTGACCGCGGGCGACTTCGCGGACTCGCCCGCCGCGTTCGTCGCCGTGACCTGGAACTGGTACGAGGTGTTCGCGGCCAGACCCGTCACCGTCGCCGAGCTGCCGCTCGCCGACAGGACCTTGGAGCCGTCGCGGTACACGTTGTAGCCGGTGGCTCCGGAGACGCCGCCCCAGCTCAGGGCGACGGAGGAGGAGGTCACCGCGCCGACCGAGGGCGTGGCCGGGGCCGCGGGGACGACCGGGTCAGGGTCGGTGCCGCCACCACCGTCGGGGCCGAAGACGCTCACGTCGTCGGCGTAGTAGGCGGCCTGCCCGTACCAGCCGTGGGTGTAGACGGTCACCGACGTGGTGCTCGCACCGGTGGTGAACGTGGTGGACAGCTTGGTCCAGCCGCTGGTGCCGGGCGTCCAGGTGGAGACGTCGGTCGTGCCGGTCCCGCTCGCCCCGAGGTAGGTGTAGCCGCCCTGCACCCATGCGCTCAGCGTGTACGTCGAGTTGGGCTTGACCGTCACGGACTGGGTGCACCTGGCGTTGTCCTGGCCGGCGGGGGTGGCCTTGAGGGCCGACGCGCCGCCGTGGACGGGGGAGGACACCGTGGCGCCGCTGCCGGCGGAACAGGTCCAGTTGGCGAGGCCGGATTCGTAGCCGGCGTTCTTGGCGACGTTGACGTCGGCCGCCTGAGCCGTGCCTGCCGTGCCCATCAGGCCGATCCCGGTGCCGACGGCGAGCGCCAGTCCGGCGCCGAGCCATCTGCGTGCGCGTGTGGTGCGGTCCACTTGCAGCCTCCGGTGGGGGAGTTGGGGATGGAGGTATCCGGAGGAGTCCCGGAACGGTGGCCACCGTGGAGGTACAAGCTGGTCCAGACCAATCTGGTTGTCAAGACCTCTGGCGGAAGCCGCGGCCTCGCCCCGCTGCGTCAGTCCGTCTCCTGCAGACGGTCCGCCGACCACCCGGCGACACACCCCAGCGCCAGTACCGCGTTCGACATCAGCAGCCCCTCGGCGGCCAGTTCCTCCCACTGCACCGCCATGTTGAGCAGCTGGGCCACGACCGGCACGGCGAGCGCGGCGGTCAGATGGCGCCCGGTCGCGCGGCGGAACGGGGCCCGGTGCAGCCGGGCCGCGGCCCATACGGACAGGGCGATGCACAACGCGTTCGGCAGATGGATCGCCACCAGGCGGCCGGTGAAGGTGTCCAGCCGCTCGGGCGGGCCCATGGCGTCGTACACCAGGGTGACCTGAAGGTACTCGCTGAACAGCAGGACGACGATGCCGGCTGCCCACGCCTTCGTCAGCGCGAGGATCCCCGCTTTCGGCCCGTCGTCGCGCCGCGCGGGGGCACCCGTGCCGTCGTAGCGGGTCATGCGACGGCGATGCTGTCGATGATCTTCTTGAGGTCGTTGTCGGACAGCACACCCGTGGCCGCGTCCACCCGCACCGCGTACGCCGACCCGCTGGAATCGAGCCCGGCGACGATCACGCCCGCCACCCGGGTGCCCTTGGCAGGCGTGCCACGCTCGCCGGTCGAGCTGAACGCGAAGTCGATACGCCGCGCCTCCCGGGCCTCCTCCGGCCCGGCCACCCGCAGATCCTCCTGGCCCTTGAGCGTCGAGCCGAGGGCGATCCCCGCCTCGGCCCCGATCGCCGCCTCCTCCACCGAGTCGGCACGGGTGAAGTTCAGCTGCACGGAGATCATCGCCACCGCACGCCCCTTCTCCTCCAGGGTGGCGGCGGCCGCGTTGAACCTGCTGCGCTCGGCCGCGCCCTGCTCGGTGAAGGCGGGCGGACGCGCCACGGTCACGGACGGCGTCCTCAGCTCCGACCAGCCGTCGGGCACCTTCGCGCCCGCCGCCTCGTTCCCGCAGCCGGCGGTGAGGACCGCGGCAACGGCGAGAACCAGCGCCGGCAGCGCCCGCCGCCCACCGGTCCTGCCGCTCACCACGTTGCTGTCTCTGCTGTTCATGCCGTGTGCGCTCCTCTCGGACCGGTCAGTTCGCACAGTAGCTGTAGGGCATGTAGTCACGGCGGTCTCCGTTCGGGGCCCCGAGGAACTCGGCGTCGGCGAGGGTCTCCTCCTTCTTCTCGGTCGACACCGAGAAGCCGAGACTCAGCCCCAGATTGAGCTCGAACCCGTACTCCGCGGCCTCTGTCCGCCCGGTGTACGTCATCCGGCTCGACAGGCCCTCGTCGAACAGCAGCCGGCCGAACGGGTCGTCGGCTCCCGGCCGCTGCGTCGGCGCGTGGTCGGAGAACATGAAGGCAAAGGGTGCGCCCATGTCCCCGCCGCCGTCGAGCCACGCCCGGGCGACCGCACGCTGCTGCGCGCCCTCGGCGCCGGGCGGGAAACCGATCGAGTGCGTGACGACCTCGATGCCCGTGGTCCCGTCGCTCCCCTTGACGCCGCCGCTGCCGCCGCGTTTGTCGTCGCCCGACCGGCCGTTGTCGCCGCCCGCCTTGACGCCGTCCTTGGTGGCGCCCTTCTCGACCGTGCGGGTCATGTCGATGCGCAGCAGTTCGCCGGTCTTCTTGTCATGGGTGACGGTGATGGTGCCGGTCTGTGTGGTGGACGCCGAGGACTCGCCGCTGATCGGCCCCGCCTCATAACCGACCCTGCCGCCGTACTCGATGGCCGCGGAGTACGTGTACGACTTGGTGCCCTTGTGGTCGTTGTCCGTCCAGGTCGCCTCGGGCGAGAACTTGAAGGTGCCGCCGAGGGTGGCGCCGAGCTTCCTCTCGTCGCCCGCGCCGAGCTTGAGCCCGCCGGCCGCGGTCGCCTCGATGCCGACCTTGCCGTAGCTGATGTGCCGGTCGCCGAGCTTCTCGTCGATGCGGTTGCGCAGCTTCTCCTCCTCGGCCACCGGGCCCTTGCCGAAGAGATAGAGGATGCTGTTGCCGAGGCCGCCGCCCTGGGCGTTGCTGTGCCGGTTCGTCAGCTCGTAGGTCTTGAGCAGCTCGATGTCGTCCCGGAACGCCTCGGCTTCCGCCTCGCTGTCGAAGACCCAGGTGTCGCCGTTGGTGACCTTGATCCCGGCACCCAGCTCGATCTTGTCCGAACCGAACCTGCCGATCCTGGCGCCGGGTTTCCAGTCCTTCTTCGCGGCGACGGAGGCGGCGTCGGTGAACGTCATCGTCACCTGCTGGTCGTTGTCGTCGACCGTGCCGTCACCGTTGACGTCGGTGTTGGCCTCGAACGTCTGCTGCTGGAACCCGTACTCCTCGCCCCACTCGATGAAGAGGACCTTGGCCTTGGCGCCGGCCTTGTCGCTGATCGAGGAGATCTGGCAGAGCGGGGGCTCGTAGTCCGCGTCGGTCCTGGGGCCTGCCTCGCCGCCGCCCTCCTCGCCGCTTCCGCACGGGCCGTCGAACGTCACGAGGCAGCGCAGGTTCGTCGCCAGGGTGGTGTCGATGCCCGTGGCGACGACCGTGCCGATCACGGTCGCGGCGACGACGATCACCCCCAGGTACTCGGTGGCGGTGGCACCCCGGTCGCGGGGACTCCGGCGGTGTCTCCGGTGCTTTGCTCTCTGCCCTTCCCCATCCATTCGTCGACGCCCCCTCGTTCGTCCGACCGTGTGCGGTGACCGGAGGCCGACGCTACGGACGGGGCGGGTGGGTGGCGTGGGCCCGTGGGCCTCATTCCGGGCCCAGGCAGGTGGTGGGCCCCGGGCGGTGAGCTCCGACCTGAATCGGAACGCGGGCGCGGAGCTGCGCCGATGCCCCCGGAGTGCAGGGCTCCCGCCAGCCCGGGAACGGTGCGGAAGCCTCGGGGCAGCGGGGCGCGAACGGCACCCGACGCCCGCGCTGCTGGGAAGGAAGTGAACAACTGACGGCTTCATCCGGTTTGTTCGGCGGGTATCGGGTGCCGGTTACCACGCTGCGTTCCGAAAGCTGTTCTCTGCGTCGTGAGACGTGGATAAAGTGCTGAGGCGAACAGCACGGTGCATCAGGGATCAACGGCCGCCCGCCCACGGCAGCCGCAGCTGAACGGGGGATCAGCGTGCCGACCTCCATTGCCGTCACCAGTGTGGACCTGGTGCTGCCGTCCACCGATCACCACACGCCCACGGCGGCGCTCGTACAGCATCCGGACAGTCAGCCGCTAGAGGCCGCACTCGCCGACATGCAGGTGCTCGTCGAGCAGCACGGCTATGTCATCGCCCTCTATCCGGCGTCGATCCCCGCCGTCCACGAGCGGCGTCTGCACACGATCCGCTCGGTGCTGGAGAGCGACCGCATCGCCCTGCTGAAGGCCGACCTCCCGCCGCTGGGCCTCGCCGTACTCGTCCGACAGCTACGGCAGTTGTCCATCTGCGACTTCGGCGCCGGAATCGTCGCCTCCGCCGCCCGGCTCCTCGCCCACTACATCCACGCGGGCGCCCTGCTCAACTCCGTCGCCCGGCTCGACCGCGTGCCGGTCGGTCTCAAGGCGCACGCCAAGTCCTGGGTGCCCGGCTCGCAGTTCGCGGTGGCGGCCAACCCCGACCCCCAGCTGGTCAAGCTCGGTGCCGGTGAGCTCGCCGGACCGGAGTACGCCACCCAGCTCCTGTTCGCCAAGGGGCAGCTCCAGTCCGAGTGGGTGACCGCCCACCTGGCCCCCGCCTGGCGGGTCCAGGCCGTGCAGGAGGCGCCGCTGCCGGCGGATTCGGCGTCGTGGTGGGGGACGCAGCGGCTGATCGAATTCGCCGCGTATCTCCCCGACATCTCCGTCGTCCATCAGCTTGTTTCCTCCGTGAGGAGGGAATCGTGTTCATGGTGCGGTATCGAACTGATCGGCGACCGCTGCGGTTTCTGCTCGGCACCGCTCGCACCGGCCGAGAACCGAACACACGACCCCGGTGTCCTGAACGAAAGAGCACCGGCGCACCAAGGGGCCTAGGCAGTGTTCCCGGCCGTCTCCCAGGGCCCGCGCGAGACGGCATGCCACCGGACCCGCGAGCACCACCTGCACCTTCTGTCAGTTCGTCAGCCAGCCACCACCGTCTTCCAACGAGGTTGCCCCGCTCATGAATTCACGGCAGCGCCGCGGCGTCATTCTTCTGCTCCTCTCCGTGCTGTGCGCCTTCGCGGCCTTCGTGGGCGTTCTCTCGGTGATCAGCAATGTGAATTCCAAGGTGGGTTCGGAGGTCACCGCATACCGCGTGAAGTCCGATGTCGCGCCTTACAGCGCGCTGCAGCCGGGCCAATTCGAAAAGATCACCATGCCGAAGAGGTGGCTGTCGACGAGCGCGGTCACGGACATAGGTGTGGTGAAAGGCAAGATCGCCGTCACCCAGCTGCGGAAGGGGTCACTGCTCCAGGACGACATGATCGTCCGTCGCCCGGCGCTGGAGAACGGCGAGCAGGAGATCGCCATCATGATCGACGCCGCCACCGGCGTCGCGGGCAAGATCACCCCCGGTGACCTGGTCAACATCTTCGCCACCTTCGACGACGAGGGCGAGGACAAGGGCGAGGTGGCCGAGTCCCGGATCATCGTGCCCAATGCCAAGGTCATCGACGTGGGCAGGCTGACCGCCCTGGAGCCCACCAGCGACGACCGCGGCCGCACGGCCACCCAGGCGGTGCCCATCACGTTCGCGCTCAACACCCAGGACGCCCAGCGCGTCGCGTTCGCCGAGTCGTTCGCCGTCCATGTGCGCCTCGCCCTGATCGCCAAGGGCAGCCCGACCACCCTGCGCCCCGGCGAGGGCACGTACACCCTCGAAGAGGACAGGAACAAGTGAGGGCCGAATGACGACGCGCATCCTCCCGGCCGTCGGTGACGCCGACGCCGCCCGGTCCATCACCACTCTGCTCAGCCAGCTGCCCGACGCCGAACCGGCCTCCCCGGTCGGCGACTCGACCTCGCTCATCGACATGCTGGCCCGGCTCGCGGCCGAATCGCTCGACGAGCTGCCCGAGGTCGTCCTGGTACATGAGCGCATCGGCCCGGTCCCCGCACTGGAGCTCATCCGCGAGGTGGCCCTCCGCTTCCCCGCGGTCGGCGTCATCCTGGTCACCGCCGACGCCGGCCCCGGCCTGTTCTCCGCCGCGATGGACTCGGGCGCCCGGGGCCTGATCGGACTGCCCCTGTCGTACGAGGAACTCGCCCAGCGCGTCCAGTCGGCGGCCGCCTGGTCCGTGGGCGTACGCCGACACCTCGGGCAGAGCAGTGACGTGTTCACCGGGCCGGGCGGCACCGTCGTCACTGTGAGCGGGGCCAAGGGCGGTGTGGGCACCACGGTCACCGCCGTCCAACTCGCCCTCGCCGCCCGTGCATCCGGGATGACCGTGGCTCTCGCCGACCTCGACCTCCAGGCCGGGGACATCGCCTCGTACCTGGACGTCCAGTTCCGCAGGTCCATCGTCGACCTCGCCGGCATCCAGGACATATCGCCCCGCGTCCTTCAGGACGCGGTCTTCTCCCACGAGAGCGGCATCGGACTGCTGCTGGCACCGGCGGAGGGCGAGCGGGGCGAGGAAGTGACCGACCGGGCGGTGCGCCAGATCGTCAGCGCGCTGCGCAACCGCTACGAGGTCGTCGTCATCGACTGCGGCACCCATATGAACACGGCGAACGCTGCCGCCATCGAAATGGCCGACACCACCCTGCTGGTGACGACCCCGGACGTCGTGACCGTCCGGGCCGTCAAGCGCATGGTGCGCCTGTGGGACCGGCTCCAGGTCCGCAAGGCGGAGGAGACCGTCACGGTCGTCAACCGCTACACCCGCAACACCGAGATCCAGCCGCAGCTGATCGAGAAGATCACCCGCACGCGTGCTTCCCGAGTCGCGATCCCCGCCAACTTCAAAGAGCTGGCCGCCGCCGTCGACTCGGGGCGCATGCAGGATCTGGAAGCCAAGTCCACGGTCAAGCAGGCCCTGTGGGCCCTGGCGGGCGAGCTGGGGATTGTGAAGACTCCCGAGGCGAGCGACAAGCGGGGCCGGCTGCGCGGCGATCGGGGGTCGGTGGGCATACGTCGCCCGCGCGGGAGATGAACCCGGACCGAGTGACAGCTCCGGGCGACAGCCGATCGACAGCCGAGGCAGAACGCGGAAGGCCGAGGGGGCACGTTGAGCCATGAGACGTTCAGACGCACGAGAGGCACCGAGCGCGGCGCAGGCACAGCCGTGTGCGATACGGGCGCGCCTGCGCGACCGTTACGGACCTGACCCGTTCCGCGACGACCGGGGCCAGACCGCCGTCGAGTTCACCGGGACGCTGCCGGTCATCCTGGCCACGGTGATCCTGCTCTGGCAGGCCGCACTCGTCGGATACACCTTCTCGCTCGCGGGCAACGCGGCGGACGAGGCGGTACGGGCGGGGACGGTGGCCGAGGGCGACATGGCAGCCGCCTGCCGGCAGGCGGGGGAGGCGGACCTGCCGGGCGCCTGGTCCGCGGCTGTCACCTGCTGGACCGAGGGCGACCTCGTGAAGGCGGAGGTCGCCGTGAACATCCCGGTCCTGTTCCCCGGATTCGACATCGCCGTCGACGCGACGGGCGAGTCCGCGGCCGTGAGGGAGAGCTGACATGGACCACCGGCCCTCGGACCGCCGGCGCATGTGCTCCGCGATGCGGGGCCCGGACCGCGGCCGCGGTCAGACGGCCGTCGAATACGTCGGCGTGATCACGCTCCTGCTGTTCATCGCCCTCGTCGCCATCCAGCTCGGCCTCGTCGCCTACACGGCACAGCAGGCCGGCACCGCCTCCCGCGCCGCGGCGCGCGCCGCCTCGGACGACAGCTTCGACGTCGGTGCTCAACAGGCCGGCGAGCAGGCGATGAGCGGCTGGCTCGCCGATCAGGCGGACTTCTCCGTCCAGTACGGAGGCGAAGAGGTGTCCGTCACCGCGACCGTCCAGGTCCCCCGGCTTCTCCCGGTCTTCCAGTTCGACGACGCGGAGAGGACCACGACGATGCCCCGCGACTGAGCAGCGGCCTCCTGCCGGCCCAACCGCTTACGAACGTCAGCACACGCCGCACACGCCAGGAGTCGACGACATGAGCCTGAGGGCACGCGTCAACAGTCCCCAGCCGACCAACGGCCAGGGCGAGGAGAACCACCTCGTCGGGATCTACCGTGCCAAACTCCTCGAGGAGATCGATCTCGCGGAGATGTCCGCGCTGGCCGCGGCCGAGCGGCGTGCCCGGCTGGAGCGCGTGCTCGGGCACATCATCAGCCGTGAGGGCCCCGTCCTCTCCTCCGTCGAACGCTCCCAGCTCATCCGCCGCGTCGTCGACGAGGCGCTCGGCCTCGGCATCCTCGAACCACTCCTCGAGGACGCGTCCATCAGCGAGATCATGGTGAACGGACCCGAGCAGGTCTTCGTCGAGCGCCGCGGCCGGCTGGAGATGCTGCCGATGCGCTTCTCCTCCACCGAGCAGCTGATGCAGACCATCGAGCGCATCGTCTCCACGGTCAACCGCCGCGTGGACGAGTCGAATCCGATGGTGGACGCACGACTCCCGTCGGGCGAGCGCGTCAACGTGATCATCCCGCCGCTCTCGCTGACCGGTCCGATCCTCACCATCCGCCGCTTCCCCCGCGCCTTCACGCTGCAGGAGCTGATCGACCTCGGCTCGCTCGACGAGCACATGATGCTGCTGCTGGCCGGGCTGGTCCGCGCCAAGTTCAACGTGATCGTCTCCGGCGCCACCGGCACCGGCAAGACGACCCTCCTCAACGCCCTGTCGGGACTCATCCCGGAAGGCGAACGCATCGTCACCATCGAGGACTCGGCGGAACTGCAGCTCCAGCAGTCGCATGTGATCACCTTGGAGAGCCGCCCGGCGAACGTCGAGGGCAAGGGCCAGGTCACCATCCGCGATCTGGTCCGCAACTCCCTGCGCATGCGCCCCGACCGCATCGTCGTCGGCGAGGTCCGCGGCGGCGAGACGCTGGACATGCTCCAGGCGATGTCCACCGGACACGACGGCTCGCTCGCCACCGTCCACGCCAACAGCGCCGAGGACGCCCTGCTGCGGCTGCAGACCCTGGGCTCCATGTCCGAGGTCGAGATCCCCTTCGTCGCGATCAAGGACCAGATCAACAGCGCCGTCGACGTCATCGTCCAGCTCACCCGGCACGCCGACGGTTCCCGCCGCATCACCGAGATCGCGGTCGTCGACTCCCACGGCCGTGAGGAGTACCGCATCGTGTCCGTCTGCCGCTTCGACGCCCGGCCCCTGGCAGCCGACGGGCGCGTCCACGGGAACTTCACGTACTTCCCGCTGCCCCGCCGGGTCGCCGAACGCCTCTACATGAAGAGCGAACCCATCCCCGCCGCCTTCGGCGTCGCCCAGTCCGACGACCAGCTCGCCGTCCGCGAACCCGCCGCCTGACCGCACCCGCGCCGCCGCCCGAACCGCTCCCCGCCCGCCGCCTACCGAGAAGGTCCAGGACCACATGGCCAACCTCCCCCTTCTGACGATCGGCGTCACCCTGCTCGCCTGCGTACTCGGCGTCGTCGGTGTGCACAGCTACGCGTCGGGCCACGCCCAGCGACAGGCCATCGTGGACCGGATGTCCCAGACAGGTCACATCCCGCTCGGCGGCCGGCGCCGCCGCTTCGGCGGGGTGGACAGGCGGCTGCGCACCACCCAGCTCGGCAGGCGCATCGAACGGAAACTCGCAGCCACCGGACTGGACCTCACCCCCGGCGAGTACTTCGTCTACACGGTCGCCGGTCTGCTCGGCATCTACTTCCTGATCGGCGCGGTCTTCGCCCCGTTCTTCGGCGTCCTCGCCGCGCTCGCCGGCCTGTGGGGAGCCAACGCCTTCCTCAACTGGCAACGCCAGAAACGTACCGAGGCATTCATCGGCCAGCTCCCCGAACTCACCCGCGTCCTCGCCAACGCCACCCAGGCCGGACTCGCCATGCGTACCGCCCTCGCCATGGCCGCCGAGGAACTGGACGACCCGGCGGGCGAGGAACTCGGCCGCGTCGCCGACCGGCTGGCCGTCGGCCACACCCTGGACGACGCACTCGGCGAACTCGCCGACCGCCTCCCGTCCCGCGAACTCGTCGTCCTCGTCACCACGCTCGTTCTCTCCAATCGCGCGGGCGGCCAGGTCGTCGGCTCCCTGCGCAACCTCACCGAGACGCTCGAGGAACGCAAGGAGACCCGCCGCGAGGTCACCACCATGCTGTCCCAGGTCAAGGTCACCGCCGTCGCCGTCCCCCTGCTCGGACTCGGCTTCCTGCTGATGATCAACGGCATGACCGAGGGCGCCCTCGACAAGATGACCGGCTCGGTCGTCGGCCAGATCGGGGTGGTCGTCGCCTTCGCCCTGTACGCCGTCGGGTTCTTCCTGATCCGCCGGATGTCCCGGATCCAGGTCTGAGGCGGGAGGAGAAACCATGGGACTTCTGCTGGCCTGCGTGATGGCCCTCGCCGTCTACGGCGTCTTCCACGGCATCCGCCTCTACCGCGCCGACGCCAAACTGCCCAGCGACCTCGTACTGGCGCTGGAGGTGGGCGCCACCCGCACCACCGCGGTCGGCTCCGGCATCGACCGCATGGGCATGCGCTACGCACCCACCGTGCTGCGCCTGATGGGCCCCAAGCGTGTCGACGCCCTGCGCCGCCGCCTCGACCGGGCGGGCAACCCGGGCGGCATGACCGTCGACCGCTACGCCGCCCGCCGCGCCGTGTACGGAATCCTCGGCGCCCTGGCAGCCCTCGCGCTCCTCGTGCGCGGCCAGCCGGTCATCGCGGTCGCCGCCCTGCTGTACGGCCTGGTGTGGACCGACGTCATCATCCGCGCCCATGTCCGCAAACGACGCGACGACATCGAGCGCACACTCCCCGACTTCCTCGACGTCCTCGCCGTCGTCGTCTCCGCCGGACTCGGCTTCCGGCAGGCGCTCGAGCGGGTCTCGGAGAAGTACTCCGGACCCTGGTCGGACGAACTGCGCATCACCCTGCGGCAGATGGACATGGGCGTCAGCCGCCGGGAGGCGTTCGACCAACTCCGCAGACGCAACGACTCCGAACAGGTCTCGATGTTCGTCACCGCGCTCCAGCAGGGCGAGGAGCTGGGCGCGCCGATCGTCGACACCCTCATCCAGATCGCGAACGACATGCGCCGCACCGACGCGCAGAACGCCCGCCGCAGCGCGGCCAAGGCCGTCCCCAAGACGACGCTCGTCGTCACGATGGTCATGCTCCCGGCCACCATGATCCTCATCGTCCTCAGCTTCTACTACGGCTCCGGAGTGGACTTCGGCACCCTGCTGAGCGGCTGACCGCCGCGTCGCCGGGCTTCCGGCACCCGATCCGCCCCAACCGATCGTCGACCGAACGAAGCCGCATCCGAACGGGAGGTGACCCCGATGGCCCCCAGAATCGCCGCCCTCACCGGCGGGCTCGCCGCGGAAGCACCGCACCTGACAGCCGCGTCGGCCCCCCAGCACGTACCGGCGCTGCCGATCCAGGTCAACGCCCTCCAGGCGTTGTGCCGCCAGACGTTCGGTTTCCGGCTCGCCATGATCGCCCTCGCTGCACCCTTCGCCCTCACCAACACGGCGCGTGGTCTCGGGACATGGCTCGTGGGCGCCGCCGTCCTCGTCACGTTCATGGTGTCGTACGTCCTGCTGCGCGACTGGGAGCGCTTCGGGCCCGTCCTGCTGCGCCACCCCTCCCTGCTCGCGGCCGACATGCTCTTCGGCGCGCTGCTCCTCGTCACCGCCTCCCCGGACTCCACGCTCGCCTACGTCACGATCTGCACCCCGCTCCTTGCGGGGCTCGTCTACAGCTGGCGCGGCGCGGCCTTCTTCGCCGTGCTCCAGTCACTGCTGCTGGGCGGTGCGTACGCCGTCAACGACACCGCCGAAGCCGGGGCCAACGCCCTGCTGCTGCCCGGCCTCTGCATCATCGCCGGCGCCATCGGCAGCACGCTGCGCAACATGATGCTCGGCTTCGGCACCGCCAGCCAGGCACTCACCGAGGCGCGGGCCCGGCTGGCGGTGAACGACGCGGTCGAGGGCGAGCGCGCCCGCCTCGCCCGCGAGATGCACGACTCGGTGGCGAAGACGCTCCACGGCCTGGCCCTCGCCGCCGACGGCCTCGCCGGCACCGCGGACCGCATGGACCCGCTCACCGTCAAGCACCAGGCCGAACTCGTGGCCCGCTCCGCGCGCCGGGCCGCCGCCGAGTCCCGAGAACTCCTCTCCGACCTCCGCCGCGAATCGGGCCTCGACGGCGGTGTGGACGTGGCGGGCGAACTCGAGGCGCGCACCGCGGACTTCGCCCGCCGTCACGAACTGCGGGCGACGTACCGCGGTCTCGGCGACACCTCGCCGCCGGTACCGCAGGCAGTGGCCAGACAGCTGCTCACCATCGCGTCCGAGGCGATGGAGAACGCCCACCGCCACGCCGGGCCCAGCTACCTCGACGTCTCCTCGGGCGTGGTCGGCGACGTGCTGCGCATCAGCATCTACGACGACGGCCGCGGCCTGCCCCCGGGCACTTCGCTGGAAAGCCTGAAGCGTGCAGGCCACTTCGGGCTCGTGGGAATGGTCGAACGGTCGGCTTCCATCGGCGCCCGTATCCGCATCGGCAAGGGGCGCGCGGCGAAAGGTACGGAGGTACGGCTGGAGCTGCCGGTGCGGGCGCTGCGTCCGGCGGGGACGGAGGCGGCACATGCGGAAGCGGCGCACGCGCCTCAGGTGCTCCCCGCGATTCCGGCGCAGACGTCACCCGCGGCCGCGTCCCGCCCCGCCACTGCCGACCGCCCCACCCACGCCCTCGGTCAGCTGCCACGGTCCGTACCGCCGGCCGGGCCGCCCGACCGGAGCACCTGATCCATCCGTCCCCGTACGCCCACGCCCCCTGAGAGGAGGCCGCACCATGCCGGACGACATCTCCCGCACCTCCGGGCAGCAATGGACGCAGCAGCCGCACGCGTCGCAGCACACGTCGGCGAACTCCCCGTCGATGAGCCCGGAGCACACCGCTCCCCCCATCTCCCGCGCGCAAGCGGCGTCCGGAGAGTTCCCCTCGCTACCGGCCGGCCCGATGCCGGCCGACCCACCCCTGCGGGTGGTGGTCGCCGACGACAACCCCGTCGTCAGAGCCGGCCTCACGGTGCTGCTCCAGGGCCGCGACGACATCGAGGTCGCGGCGGAGGCGTCCGACGGCCGCCAGGCGTACGACGAGGCTGTTCGGCACCGCCCGGACGTGATCCTGCTGGACGTCCGCATGCCCGGCGTCGACGGCATCTCCGCGCTGCCGCACCTCGTACGGCTCGCGCCGGTGCTGATGATGACGTACAGCCGGGAGAGCGAGATCGTCCACGAGGCGCTGCGACTGGGCGCGGGCGGTTACTTGGTCCACGGCGAGTTCACCGCCGACCAGCTCGTCGCCGCGGTCAGGGACGTACGGCAGGGCCGGGCGTCCTTCACCCACTCGGCGGCCGGCGCGCTGCTCGCATCCGTACGCGGCGACACCCCGGACCCGGGCCCTCGCCCGGCGCTCCCGGAGGGGCTGGGGACGGCGTTCTCCGGGCCGGAGCAATCGTCTGCAACCGCACACGGCTCGTACCGAGCGTCGATGCCGCTCCAGTCAACAAACCGTCAGCTGACGGGCGTTGACCCGGTCGCGGGACGGCAACAATCCCCTCAAGTGTCTTCGCTTCCGCAAGCAAATGTGGGACATTCGTCGACGGGGGCCGAGGCGTCCGGGGCCCTGCTGACCGAACTGAGCCAGCGGGAGGTGGAAGTGATGGACCTGATCGCGTCGGGCATGACCAATCAGCAGATCGCGGCCACCTGCTTCATCAGCCAGAAGACGGTGAAGAACCACATCAACCGCATCTTCGCGAAGCTGAACGCGGGCAGCAGGGGCGAGGCGATCGCCATCTGGCACGCCATCAGCCGGGGAGGGCGGCCCGGCCATGGCTGAGGAGGACAGGACCCATTCCCTGAAGTGGGCCCGCAGTTGGGCCCTGAGGCCCATGCCGAGGGGTGTTGTCCCCCCGTACGTTTCTCACGTCGACAGCGGGTCCGGCCGGGAGGTAGCCGGAAACGCACACGACATCGAGGACTCGTACGAGTCGGCCGGCGGACGGCCGGCCGCTCACGGAGGAGAACACCATGTCGGACATCACGCTGAAGACCGCGACCAACGTCAAGCTGTACGTCGGCACGTGGGCGAACACGGCCGTCCAGGCGATGAAGCGCCGCAGCGACAAGGGCCAGGGCGCTGTCGAGTACGTGGGTGTCATCGTCCTGGTGGCGCTGATCATCGTGGCGATCGTGGGGACGGGTGTGGCGGACGACATCGCCGAGGGTCTGTCCGACAAGGTCGACGAAATCCTGAACGCCGGCTGACAATGCGCCGCGAGCACGAGGCAGGGCAGGCCGCTCCCATCTACATCATGATGGTGGCGGGCCTGCTCTTTGTCGCGCTCGCGTTCTTCGCGGTCGGACAGGCAGGCGCGACGCACAACGGTGCGCAGTCCGCAGCAGACGCAGCCGCTCTGGGGGCGGCCCAGGAATCCCGTGACCAATTCCGGGACGACCTGCTGGACGGACTCCTCGACCCCGACTTCCTCCGGGACATCTTCAACGGCGATCGGATCGGCACGTACAACGGCTGCCAGGCGGCCCAGTACTTCGCCGATCGGAACAAGGCCGATGTCGATTACGGGGAAGGCGGATGTGGCTGGGTGAACGACGGCCGTTGGGGCTTCACCGTTGGCGTCATCACTCAGGAGTCCATGGGGGAGTCGATTCTCCCGGGAACTGAGAACAAGCGCGCCAAAGCCACTGCCACAGCCGTCGTCGAGCCCCGCTGCACCTTCGAACCTGCGGAGGACGAGGGGCCGCCGCCGGAGGGCGGGGAGGAGAACGACACTCCGCCGTCCCCCGGAAAGCTCGATTGTGACCTCAGGGATTGGACCATCGATCCGGAGCACTTGGACCTGCTTCCGGACATGGCCGATCTCTTCAAGGTCCGGCTGGCCGAGGACTGACCCATGAAGATCGCAAAGGAATGACATTGATGAGCATGAGGTATGGGACGAAGCCCCGCAGGGCTGCGGCGGCCGCGTTTGTGGCAGTCGCCCTGACGGTGGCCTTGACGGCCTGTGGCGGGGACGACCCGGAGCCGCCGAAGAAGGAGACGAGCAAGTCTTCGGCTGCATCAGATGAGGGCGATGACAAGGAAAAGGGTGACGGCGGTACGACCGTCCCCGACACCAGCCAGACCCTGGCAACCATCAAGGGCAGCAATGGCTTCGAGTTCGTCATCCATACCGCTGTGCGGGACGAAGGCGGATTCCTGACCGTTACCGGCACCGTCAAGAATGTCAGCGGCGAACGCCAAGGGGCGCCGATTACTTGGAACGGCCAGGAGTCGCAGGTCAAGGCGACGGGGCGCTCACTGGCAGGCATCACGCTCGTGGACAAGTCGGAGAAGAAGCGCTACTACGTGCTGCGCGATACGGACGGCTATCCGCTGACAACGACAGGTATTGGACGCATGGACGTTGACGAGTCGGTCAGTTTCTTCGCCCAGTTCCCCGCCCCTCCCGCCGCCACCTCACAAGTCGACATCCTGGTCCCGGAGATGCCCGCCGCCACGATTGAGATCTCCTGATGCCCGCCCCGACCCCGCGCCCCCGCAGGGCCGCGGCCACCGCTCTCGCCGCGATCGTCCTCGTTGCCGGTGTCCAG
>NZ_JBWKCY010000039.1:0-51713 GCF_056436245.1 Streptomyces sp. NPDC043812 | reverse complement strand
CGCTCGTTTGCGCAGCTCAGAAGGGTAGGAGGAGGGGCGTGCCATGACTCAATCCTTTCACGGAATAGAGTCTCTACCGAACCCGGAACGGTTCACGGTGCTCCGCCACCTTCAGGCGCAAAGGAAGCACTTCGACTTCATTCTCACCATCGACTCGGACGGCGAGCCCTTCCCGGACGCACTGGAGCAGCAGCTCCGGGCCATGAGCAATCCGAAGATCCAGGCCACCACTGGGATGATCTACATCCGCAACTTCGAGGAGACCTGGGTCTCCAGGGCTGCGGACATCGACATCGGCACCTCGTGCGTAATGATGCGGTCTTCGCGTTCCATGCTCGGAGCGCTGGAGACCACTTCGGGCGCACTTGCTCTCTACAGGGCCGAGCTGCTCTACGACCACCTGGACGCCTACGAGGTGGAGTGCGGAACGGGCGACGATCGATGGCTGGCGCTGCGGGCACTCATGCGCGGTGAAGTCGTGGCCGTCAACGAGGCCGGCGTGATCACCGACATGCCGACCACGCTGAAGAAGACCTACCGTCAGCGCCTGCGCTGGGCCCGGTCATGGTGGTGGATGCTGCCGTTCGTCTACTCGCGGTTGTCCCTGAAGCAACTCATCTCGCCGACTTTCGGTCTGCTCCAGCTCGTCATCACCCCCGTGATGCTGGCCTGGACCCTTGTGATGACGCTGATGACCCTGGGCGGCCGGTACCACAACCCCGGCGTGGCCATGGTCTACCTCGGGGTCTACCTCGTGGTCCGGTACGGCCAGTCGGGCCTGTACGTGCTCATGCGGCCGGACATGACCACGCGCCAGCGGTGGCGCTCGTGGCTTGTCGGAACTCCGACGGCTGTGTTCATGAACATCGTGCTGCTGTGCCCTACCCGCTACTGGGCTCTGTTCAAGCTCCGAGACAACGCGTGGCAGTCCCGAGGCCTGACGGCCAAGACGACTCTGTCCAAGGGCCGCCACCGCGCCGAGCCGAAGGATCTGATGAACGCGTGAGTTTCAACGAGGTGATGGTGCGCGAGCGGCCGCAGTCCCTCGCCACCAAGCACAAAGCCGATCAGAGTTAGCTGACCGGTGGTCGCGCCCGCTCGTCGTCCAAGTCGGCGAGCGGGCGTTTCGGAGAGAGCTTGCCGAGGCCTTGGTCTGTGTGCGACATAGGGGGAAGAGCGCGTGATCACTTGATCACCGCGTACTCGTACCCGCGCACGTCTCGGACGGGCTCGTCCAACTCTCGCGCGGTGCCCGCCAGCTCTACCGGCTTCGGTCTCGCCTGAACGGCCGCGAACTGCACTGAATGATACGGAAACTGAGACTGGCGGTAGGGCCCACTCGCTAGCATCCTCGTATCGAGGAGGGCCCACGGCACTGGCCCGCAAGGGCACAGGGCACGCCGCCGTCATGGCCAGGGGGAGCATGATGGAACAGCTTCAGAAGCTCGTGACTCGCTACGGCGATTGTGAACAGAAGCCAGTGTGCTTCCGCCCGGGTACATGGCGCTCACGGCTGGAGCCGCACGGAGCGGCGCACGTACTCGATATCGGCGTTGTATGTGCGAACGGGCCGAGGGGTGACCGTCTCATTAGCCGGGACGACTTGGCCGACCTCCGTGACCGTGGCGACGGTACCGACTGCCTGCGCGACCTGTTCGTAGCCGTCATGATCTGGGGCTCGGGCACCACGAACGGACGCGGGCCGCGGTACACCGAAGCGGCCCTGTCCGATGCCCGCATGCCCGATGTCCTCCGGACCACGCGCGAAGCGGTCCGAGACGGCGACCTGAGCTGGGCCTACCGGCAGTTCGTCCTCAACGGGGTGGGACGATCCTTCTTCACGAAGTGGTTCGCGGCCGTGGACGAACGCGACGCCACGTGTGACCGGGCCCTGATCCTCGACGATCGGGTCCTTCGTTCGTTGAACGCCCTCGGATGGTCCAGTTGGAGGGCTGCCGGCACTCGCCGTTGGCCGACCCGATACGCCACCTACGTCTGCTCCATGCACGGTTGGGCCTCGTCCCTGGGAATCACGGCGGACTGGCTCGAGTGGCTTCTCTTCCATCTGAACGGTCGCGTAGACGAGCCCTGAGCTTGGGAATCACCGTGCTTCGACATCCTGCTGTGGCCCCTGAGCAGCCGCAGTGGGTGCTGGAGCCAGGCCCGAAAGTCTGGTCCAGCAGACGCTGTTGCCCGTGGTTCCCACCTCATTGGGCACGGATCGGGCACAACTCGGCTGCCTTCTGATCCGTGGCTCCTGCCGGATCGGACAGCGACGTCCACGCCGGCCGCTACGAGACCCCGGAGGGACGGTAGCGAACGGGGGTGGTTGCCGAGGTTGCGGTACTTCGCTGTCGTACAGCACGACCATCACCAGTCGCGCCAGCGGTCCGTGATCTCCGCCCGGTCGATGCCCCGCCTGGCCGCCAGAGCAGTCACGTCCACACCGTGCTCGCTCAAGGAGATGTCGATGTACTCGCACAGCTGCTCCCGCTCCTCCGTGCAGAAGCCAGCGGCGCCATGCCGGCCGTCCCCATCGATCGCGTTGAGCGCGAGAACCACCCTCTCGACTGTCCCGAAGACAACCTCGTCGGATGGCTCCCGCAGCGCGCGCACCTCGTCCTCGAACGCCTTCAGGGTGATGTCGGTCGCCCGCAACAACGACTCTGGGTAAAGCTCCGCAACCCCGGCGCACTCCGGATCCAAGGCCCCGGCCGCCACCTCGCGGGATGTCTCGGCCATCCAGGCACGCCAGTTGTCAGTGGGTCGGTTCGTCATGCGCAAGACGCTATGCCCGAGCACTGACACCCCCTAGTCCCGCGCGCTTTTTGAGCCCTCGCTCCATCTGGCACGCCTGTGTCACGGGAACCCTCTCGATGCGAACTACGGGCGGGGCGGTCGCTGAGGTCTGCGCGGCCGGTCATCGGTGGTCTTACGGCCAGTGGCGGTCAGCTGCGGTCGCGATGGTCACAGTACTTCGTTGCTGTACTGCAACGGCTCCGGAGGCGCTTGGGGCTTGTGGCGTCGCTGCTGGCCGCGTGGCCCTTGAACGCCACACGCGCGTTCTCGGCGGTGTCGAAGGAGTAGACATCGATCCACACGGGCGCAGTGTGTGCGCACGTCGGGGTTACCACATGGCCGGCAGACGACCTGTCCGACAGCTGGATGGGAAGCCGGGCGGAAGCGTCTGCGCCCGGCTTGCGATCTGGCCGGATGGCGGCGGACTGGCAGCCGCCGTACCGCCGCACGATCGAGGTCTCAGTCGCCGGCTGAGCGGCGGCGGGTGCGTTGTGTGATGGCGAGGATCGCGCCGCATGCCATGGATGTGACGGCGAGGACGACGAGTTGCCAGGCCCGGGTCGGGTCGCCGAGAAGCGGGCCCGCGCTGTCGACGAGCCAGTCGGGACGCTGGGTTCACCCAACTGTGATTATCAGTGGACCTGTCTCTACGAGCACTCCGGCTACGACGGCCGTCGACTGACCTGGTCGGACTGCGCTTTCAACGACCTCTCCGACTGGAACTTCAACGACAAGACGTCGTCCTGGCACAACAACCAGACCCGCGGCACCGTAACCAAGGTCTACAACTGGACCGGCAGCGCCTGGTCTCAGATCTGGTCCTCCACCGCTCCGTCGCGGGACTCCTACGTCGGCAGCGCCGACAACGACAAAGCCGACGGCATCCGGGTCTGCTGACTCTCACGCCGGCCCTTCCGCTCTCCCCGGGCCACTCACCTGACGTATGTGATCCGCGGCTCTCACTGCCTGCCGGTCGTGAGGGCCGCGGGCCAGTGGCCTCCGTCCCCCGGAAGCGCTATGCAGCCCGGGTCGTCCATGGTCTACGCGACCTCGCTCTGGTGTCGCCCCCTGCGGCGCAGTCCCGCCCTGGCCCGGCCCCCGCCTCGCGATCGCCGCCGGGCGTCGTGCGATCATGCGGAAGCGCGGCCCTGGGGAGGGGCGCGGTGGTGGGGAACATACGAGGAGTTCGGTGTGAACGCGGGCGGGGAGCAGAGCGGTTCGTCGGTACCCGACGAGGAGTGGGAGCGGTTCCTCCGGGACTCCATGGCCGGTGCCGCGGATGCGCCCAAGGAACCGTCGGCGCGGGCCCGAGCCGTTGCGACGCGGCTGCGCAATGAGCCCGGCGGCGTAGCGGGGTGGCGCACGTACACTCCGGCGGTCGGGCCTAGGCGGAGGAAGGTCTGGTACGCCGCAGGTCTGCTGGCTTTGGTGGCGCTGCTGGTCGTGGCACTGGACCCGGGACGGGTGGTCGACTGGATCGGCGGCGAGGAGCGGGCCGGGGCGCCACTCGCCTCGGAGTCGCAGCGCCCCGACGAGGCGCCTCCTGCGCACAGCCCTCGACGGCCCACTCTCCACGAGCCGTTCAAGGGCTCTCCTGCGGCCCGTTGGGCGAACGGCGCTGCCGGGATCACGGTGCCGGAGGCCGGCGACACCGGGTGGATGAGCCGGACGCAGGTGGAGCGCGCCCTGGCGCAGACTCGGGACTTCCTCGCCACGGCCAGTCTGGATCCGAAGGTGCTGCGGGGCGAGCACCCCGACAAGGCGATCGCTCTGATCAATCCTCACCAGCAGGACGTGCAGACCTTCCTGAAGACAGCGTTTCGCAGTCCGAGCGCGGACAACGACCCGCTCCTGCTCTTCAGCCGGTTCGACACTTCGTACGCGCGCCTCGTCGGAGACGTGGTCAAGACACGCGGCCGGCTCACGTACCGGGAGGGCGAGCGGGGCGCTCTCCAGGTGACCGGGGACGTCACGTACGTGTACCCGGTCGCCCCGGCAGCAGGCGGCGACGAAGTCGTGCGCACGATCGTGCGGCGTGAGGTGGTGGTGAGCTGGGACGATCCGGCGAAGGTCATCACCGAACCGGGCACCTTCTCCCTCGTCTCGTACAAGGTGGACATGACCAACGGAGGCTGCGACATCTCCACCGGATACCTCACCCCCGGATTCGGCCCGGCGGTGGAATCGGGCTCGGGTCCCGAGGTCGATCCGTACGATCGCAGCACCTCGATGAACGAGCGGATGATGGCCGCGGACGAGGGGTGCGGGACCGCTACGCGATCCTAGGACGTTGTATGAACTCACCGATCAGCAGCGGGATTTACTCGCTCCGTCCATTTCCTCGGCCGAGGGCGGACGACCGGAAGGTCGTCAACGGGATGGTCCACGAGATTCGCACCGGCATGCCGTGGGCGTGACCTGCCCGACCGTTACAGGTCTTGGCAAACGGGCTTTCTTCGCTATGCGTTGGGCGGCAGATTCACCCAGGCCCTCCAGCAGATCCCCATTCTGCCCCGGCCCGCCGCTCTCTGCCTACTGCGGCAGATTGTGTCCTCCGACCGGCCGGTCTCGGTACGTACCGGCCCTGTGTCGGGGCTGGAGGCCTGCTGGTGGTGTCGGCGTCAATTCTGTTCGTTGCGCGATGTGCCGGCAGCAGAGAGCAGGAAGTCAGCGAAGTGCTCGGTCAGCGGTTCGCCCGTGAGTGGTTCCAGGAACAGGAACTGGCCCTGTGGGTTCACCTCGAGCCATACCGGCTGCCCGTCCGGCGTCAGCTTCAGATCCACTACACCCATGCGTAGCCGCAGTCGGCGCAGGACCGTGTCCACTTGGCGGCGGACGTCCTCGGGAACGGGCCAGGGAGATATGGGTACTTGGAGGTCAGGCCGCCAGTCGAGTTCTTCCGTCTCGATGAGCGCGGCGTACATTCGCTCGCCGAAGCAGTTGAGTCTGACGTGCCGACAGCCCTCGATGTACTCCTGGTAAGTGGCAGGACATACCTCGAAAGACGCCGCTGGGATCGATTCGGGGTCATCGACCCAGCGTGTCCAGAGGGACGGCCCGCGGGCGCCGACGACCGGTTTGACGATGGTTCGCCCGACCTGCCGTGTGAAGGCTATGACGTCCGCTCGTGACTGGGAGATGAGGGTGCGTGGTACGCGGAAGCCGGCGTCCCGCGCCACCGCGAGTTGGTACACCTTGTCGGCAGCCCCATCGGTCGCCTCGGGTGGTGAGATCCACTGGCCGTGAAAAGCGGCGGCAAGGATGCCTCCGAGGGCACCGCGACAGTCGTTGTTCACGAGACTGCGCTCATGGGTACTGCCCGCGTGCGCGGCGATCTCCTGATCGGCCCTGGGGCGCCGCCACCACAGGACAGCAGCCTCCTCAGGCGCGACAGCGACGCCCTCGGAGGTCAGGAGGGTCGCGGTCCCATTCTTATGGGCACCTTCGTCGCTGTGCGAGTACCAGGACAGCGACGGCCTACCAGCGATGGTGTCGCTCTCCACAATGTGGAATTCGTGCTTTCCCCTGCTGCGTACCGCATGTTGCACAGCGAGGGCGTGGAGGTCGTCGCGGACCGAGACGGCCAGTATCACGCCAGTCCGCAGTCGTCGCTGTGGCTCGCCTCACCATACGAGCACCCGGTTTCGGAGGCCACACCTGCGAGATTCTCGGCCACGATCTCAAGCCCTGTGGTCTGCCGGACCGCCTGCTCCCAAGCCCGCAGTTGCTCTGGGGTCTTCAGGAGCACGTAGCTATCGGGCTGTGACCGGAAAACGACCGGGGGTGGCATCTTGATGACGTCGTCCGCGTACTCATCCAGCGGATCGCCAAGTTTGAAGTCAGGCATCGTGCCCACCTCGGATCTGTGGTCGACGTCGCTTACTTCTACGAAACCACCGATGGGCCATCCGTGCTCATCGGGCCCGTCGGAGGAGTCCGCGACCGTCACTCCTACGTCGCTGCGGCCCGGGAGGGCTCCGAAACGACACCGCTCTCGGCTGCTTGACCAGGGTGTGGGGAGAATGGGGACACACTGCGGGACCAAATGCCTGTCGGCATAAAGCCCTGCATACCCATGTGTTCAGAAAAGCATGGCGCCCACGAGCAACCACGTGCCCCTTCCGAGCACCATCGCCTCCTCACAGTGGATACGCATGGCATCTGACGTCTGCACTATGGGACGGGGTTGTCGGCAACACATGCGGTGTGCCGATCTCGTTGCGCACGGACGAAGCCGCCGCCTCGACCAGGCCGGCCTGGATTGTTCCGCAGCACATGAACCGGTCGTTGTGCCTCCCGCGCGGCGGGAACGGCCGAACGAGCCGCCTGCAACCAGGCCACGAGCGTGCCGCGGCCGCACCATGCGTCCTGTACGGCCGGCCTGCCCCAGATCTAGGCTGCCAGCCGACGTGTGCACAGGAGTAATGGGGGAGAGCATGACGTCGCATCATCACAGGACGGCGGCATGGCCCTGGGAAGACCCTGACGATGCGCAGCTGTACCGCAACGTGGTCCGCGGTTGTCTATGGGACTCGGAGTTCTACCAGTACTACGGCCTGCGTCTGTATCTGTCGCCCGATGCCCTTCAGGAGGCCGCCCATCAAGGCGAGTTCGCCGCCCGGGTACATGACGCATCGCTTGCGCAGTACGCCTGCTACCGGGAGGCCGTCCGGCGGGTCCGCGAACTCCGTCGCGAGCTGTCGGCTGCGCGGCAGGCCTCCGGCGTCGGGCTCGTCGTTGCGGCTGGAGCTGCTGCGTTGGCCATGGGGCTGGTTTGGCTCGTCGTCGATCTCTGGGCGTTCCGCGGTGGTTTGATCGACTGGGGTTACGCCGTGCCGCTCGTCGCGCTCGGCGCCGCTGCGAGGCCGGACGCGCGCCGCCGCGTGAGGGGGCTTGCCGGCGCGGTCTGGTTCCGGGCGGTGCTTCGTCTGTGGGAAGGGCGGCTGGAGGAACGGCGTCTGCTGTGGCGGTGGGCCATGGTGCGGAACGGGATCCGTCCGCAGATGCACCAGGCTGCCCGAGAGATGCTCGGCGACGAGTGGGACCAACTACTCACGGCTGCCTCGGGCGACTGGCTGAGAGTCGTCCAGGACAACTCCGGGCTTGTCGTCCCTACTGCAGCCCAGCAGCAGCTGGAGGGAATGATGAACCGGATCGACGGCGGGACGATCGCGGTCTGCGGACCGCGCGGCGCCGGCAAGTCGACCCTGCTGCGTGTGTGTTCCGTCGACCAGATCACGGAGCCGAGAGATCTGTCCGTGTTCGTGAGCACACCGGCCGAGTACAGCCCCCACGAGTTCCTGCTGACAATGTTCAGTGAGGTGTGTGCCCGCTACCTCAGGCGCTTCGGAGACGCCGGCCCGGACGTCGGTCTCTTCCAGCGGGTCCGCAGGCGGACGATCGTCCGGTCGATGCTGCGAGTGCTCGGGCGGCTGGCCAGGCTGGTGATCGCCCTCACAGCATTGACCGCGGGCCTGTACCAGTTCGTCCTGTGGCTGCGCGGACGATTCACCGCGCCGGTCGACCTGGCACGCCTGCGTAGTGACGGGCTCGACCTCCTCGATCACGTCGCCGCATTGTGGCGTGCTCACCCGTGGGCACCGGGCCTCCTTCTCATCCTCGCCGGGCTGCATTTCCTGCCGTCGCTGCGCCCAAGGGCGATGGAGCCCCCATCTCTTACCGACGAGTGCCGGCGCCTGCTGCTCAGGCTGCGCACCGTCCAGAGCACGACGTCCGGCACCACCCTCACATTGCCCCCGATCCTCGGCGCCGGCGCCGGGGGCACCCGGACCACAGCGGTGTCGTCGCTGCCCTTCACCTTCCCCGAACTGGTCGCGGAGTTCCGCCGTGTCGTGGCGGACATCGCCGAGGAGGTGGGCCGGGAGGGGGCACGCCTCGTCATCGCGGTCGACGAGCTCGACCGTGTCGGGGACACCGTGACGGCGCGCAGATTTCTGGGCCAGATCAAGGCCGTCTTCGGCGTCCGCAATGTCTACTACTTGGTGTCCATTGCCGAGGACATCGGCGCCGCATTCGTCCGGCGCGGTCTCCAGTACCGCGATGCCACCGACAGCTCCCTCGACGACATTCTCTATCTCCCGCCCCGCACCGTGGAGGAATCACGCGGCATCCTGGCGCGCCGCGCACCCCATCTTGCCCCGCCTTTCGTGCTGCTGGCGCATGCCCTTTCGGGTGGGATTCCGCGCGACTTGATCCGCTACGCCCGCCGGCTCGCCGAGGTGGAGCGCAGCCTGGGACAGCCGGAGCTGGAGGATCTCACCCATCGACTGATCCAGGAGGAACTGGCGGGCACCCTGGAAGGGTTCCGCGCACTGCTCGCTCTGGAGGATGCCGGGCGGCCGGAGAGCGGTCCTCTGCTGCACAAGTTGCATGTGATGGTGCGCATGCTGCACATCGGGAACGAGGTGACCGAGTCGAGGATCCAGGAACGTCTGCAGGACCTGGCCGACAGCCTCGCCCCTGTGCCGGCCACTCCCGGTCCGGGGCTGGGTCAGGTCGTCGAGTCAGGCGCCCCCGATACCGGGCAGGGGGCACTGTGGCGCGAGGTGGTGGCGTGCATCTACTTCTCTCTGACGCTCATACAGATCTTCGGCAGGCCCGACTTCGAGAACCGTCGTGAGCGGGCCCGGGACAAGGGGGCGAACGGTGAGGTGGGGAGGCTTGCCGAAGCACGTCAGGAGCTCGTCATTTCACCGTTCAGCACGCATACGATCCTCGACGACATTCGAACGGCGTGGGACCTTCCGGTCCTCCTCACCCAGCCGCCCGCCCCCGTGTAGAACCGCATGCCGCAGTGAATCCGCGTCATCTCCCGGCCGTCGCTCACGCGTCTCGTGCGGAGCGCGAAGCTGCCCTGGCCAGGTCGTGATGTTCGCGCGGACACCGACGTCAACACACCGGCTACGCGGCCATCAACATCTCCTGGTTGGCGTCCAGCGCGGCCTGCCCACCAGGTGTCCCGGGTCGGGGCGCGGGCCTGGGGTGTGCAGTTTCACCCGGAGGCGGAGGCCGAGCGGATCGCCGGCTGGGACCGGGAGCGGCTGGCCCGGCAGGGCTTCGACAGGGAGCGGCTGCACACCGAGGCCGTGGCCGACGAGGGCGCGGCGGTCTCGGCGTGGTCGGTGTTCACGCGGAGGTGCGCTCAGGTGTGCGCGAGGCTGCCGTGACCGGCTGCGGGTCTGGCGCGGGCGTGGATGCGGCGGCTCGGCGTCGCCGTCCCACCGACGCGATGACGCTGGTGAGCACGCCCGCGAGCAGCCCCCAGAACGCGGATCCGATGCCGAGCAGCGTCACACCGGAGGCCGTGGCGAGGAAGGTGACGACGGCCGCCTCCCTGGACGTGGGGTCCGACAGGGCACTGGCCAGGGACGCCTCGATCGTGGCGAGCAGGCCGACCCCGGCGACGGCCAGGACGAGCGCGTGAGGCATCGCGGTGAGCAGCGAGGCGACGGTCGCGCCGAGCAGGCCGACGCACAGGTAGAAGACGCCCGCCCACACGGCCGCGAGGTAGCGCCGCTGCCGGTCGGGGTGGGCCCCGTCGCCGGTGCAGATCGCGGCGGTCATCGCCGCCAGGTTGATGCCGAATGCCCCGAACGGCGCGAGCACCGCCTGCACGGCACCCGTCCACGTCAGGACGGGGGAGACGGGCACCTCGTAGCCGGACCCGCGCAGCACGGCGACCCCCGGCAGATTCTGCGAGGCCATGGTGACGACGAACAGCGGCACGCCGACGCTGATCAGCACCTTCCAGTCGAACTCGGGAGCCGTGAACACCGGCTGCGCGAGCGACAGTCGGACCCGTTCCAGATGCCAGCCCCCGGTGAGGACGGAGGCGACGACTCCGCCGCCGAGCGCGATGAGGACCGCGTAGCGGTGCAGCAGCCGACGCGTGAGGAGATACAGCACGAACACCGGAAACGCGATCGCGAAACTGCTTCCCATCTGGGAAAAGAGCCCCGTCCCGAACTCGAGCAGCACACCGCCGAGCAGCGCCGACGCCAGCGGCACCGGGATGCGGCCCATGATCCGCGCGAACCATCCCGTCAGACCGCTCACCATGATCAGTACGGCGCTGAACACGAACGCACCCACGGCCTTCTCCATGGACACCCCGCTCAGGCTCGTGGCGAGGAGCGCGGCTCCCGGCGTCGACCAGGAGGTGACGATCGGGGCCTTGTACCGCAGCGACAGACCCGCGCAGGTCACGGCGATTCCGACCCCGAGTGCCAGCATCCATGAAGAGACCTCCTGCGCGTCCGCCCCCGCGGCCCGCGCCGCGGTGAACGCGAGGGCAGCGGCACTGGTCACGCCGACGGTGACCGCGATGAGCCCCGCCGCCACGGCCGAGGGCGGTGCGGTGGCGCGTATGCGGGCGAGCGGGGACATGCGGGAATCACTTCCGGAGGGGGTGGGAGAGCAGGTTCCAGGCGTTCCGTAAACGGATCGTTCTGTTTGTGGAACACTAAGGACGCAGGTGGCGGCACGTCAAAGCGCCGGTGGGTGCAGAAACGAACGGAACCGGGTGGATGGGTCTGAACGACGAGGTGGGGCGCAGGCTGAAACGGCTGCGGCAGGACGACGGCCTGTCCCTGTCGGAGCTCTCGCGCCGCTCGGGCGTCGGCAAGGGCACGCTCTCGGAACTCGAGACGGGCCGGCGCAACCCCACCCTGGAAACGCTCTACGCCCTGACCACCGCGCTCGGCCGCCCGCTCAGCGCCGTCCTCGACGACCCGGCGCCCGGCGCCGCGTCGGGCGCGGGCGGAGTCTCCGGCAGCGCCGTCACCGCGGTCCTCCTGGAGCGGTACGAGGACGAGGGCGCGGCCACCGACGTTTTCCGCGTCACCATCGCCGAGGGCGCAACCCAGGAGTCGGCCGCGCATGTCCCCCACACCACGGAGAGCCTGATGGTGCTCTCCGGAACGGCGGTCGTCGGCCTGCCGGACGCGCCGCAGACGGCCGGGCCCGGCGGCCACGCGCACTGGCCGGCCGACGCCCCGCACTTCTACAGCGCACCGGAGGGCGAGGTCCAGGGCGTTCTCTTCGTCCGGTACCCGAAGGGCGCGTCTTCGAAGGATGCTTCCTTGGAAGGGGCTTGAGGTCCTGACAAGGGCGTTGGACGTGGCGGTGGGTGATCAGGCAGACGGCCGGGCCGAGTAAGGCTTCGTGAATGTCGTCGCGTCGTTCCCAGCGGATGCGCAGGCGGCGGAAGCCGTGCAGCCACGAGATCGTGCGCTCGACGACGCAGCGGAAGATGCCTAGGTGTATTGACCTGGAGCGTTGTTGACGCGGGTGATGGGTGGCTTGCCTGCGAGTGCGGTGTGGCAGCGGTGGTGGTTGTAGGTGTGGAGGAAGTCTGCCAGGGCTGCGGTGCGTTCGGTGTTGCTGGTGTAGGGCCGCAGGTAGGCCCATTCGTCGAGCAGGGTGCGGTTGAAGCGTTCGACCTTGCCGTTGGTCTGGGGCCGGTAGGGGCGGGTGAGTCTGCCGGTCGCGCCGAGTGCGTTGAGGGCGTCCTTCCAGGCCAGGCCTTTGCGGTAGGCCCAGGCGTTGTCGGTGAGCACGCGTTCGATGCGGGTGATGCCGCAGGTCTGGAAGAACGCGGCCGCGCGGGTGAGGAAGCCTGCGCAGGTTGCGACTTTCTCGTCGGGGTGGATCTCGCTGTAGGCGAGGCGGGTGTGGTCGTCGACGGCCGAGTGGACGTAGTCGAAGCCCATCTTTCCGCGGGTGGCCCGGCCCGCCTGGCGGCCCAACGTCCTGTGGCCGCCGCCGTCGGGGATCCGGCCGAGCTTCTTCACGTCGACGTGGATCAGCTCGCCGGGCCGTTCGCGTTCGTAGCGGCGGATGATCTGTCCGGTCGGACGGTCGATCCAGGCCAGCCGGTTCAGCCGGTGGCGGGTCAGGATCCGGTGCACGGTCGAGGCAGGCAGGCCCAGGACCGGGCCGATCCGGGCCGGTCCCAGCTTGCGTTCCTGCCGCAGTCGGCACACCCGGGCCTCAACGTCGGGCGGGCTGCGGTGCGGCGTCGTCAGGGGCCTGCTGGACCGGTCGTGCAGGTCGGCCTCGCCCTCGGTCCGCCACCGGCGCATCCATTTGTGGGCCGTGGCCCGGGAGATTCCCATCTCGGCTGCCACATGTGCGACCGGACGGCCGGATACGACACGTTCGACCAGCAGGCGCCTCCCGAAGACGGTCAACCGGGCATTACGGTGGGACACGAAGGCCTCCGTGCGGTGTGTTCCTAGACAGCTCCACCACACCGGAGGCCTTCGCCATGTTCAAGACCCACGAGTGTCAACAACGCTCGTGATCAATACACCTAGAGCCTGTCCGATGGGTCATGTGACCGGCGATTGGCGAGATCGTTCCGGCTGGTGTGGGGCGGGGGCGTACATCTTCCACGGCACCGTGACCGTCGCAGCCATTCGCCTCCGGCTGCGCTCATGACCCGCCGACCAGCCCTTAGGCGCGTGCGGTCAGCTCAGCCGGGCATCGGCGTACACGGTCATCGCATCGCGCTGGTAGACGGCGAGACCGTCGGCGATCTTGTCGAAGTTGGCCCGCATCTGCGGGTCGTCGACATAGGTCTGGCCCACTCCCTTGTACGCGGCCGCGGTCGGGGTCCAGAACCGGTAGATGCCCTGGTAGTTGGCGTCTACCTCGGCCTGTACCGCAGGGTCGGACACCGGCGTGCCGGCCACCATGAACTCCGCCATACGGATCATCTGCGCCGTCACCTCACGCTGCCAGCGCTCCGTGTCCTCGGAGGTCATCGCCTCGACGGCCTGCCGGGACTGCTCCCACGCCTGCGGCCACCGCTCCCGTACCTCGGCCTCGGCCTCGGAGGGGGGCTGGAACCCCTCGAACAGGTTCTCCGGCTTGTTGATCTTCGTCATATGGCCCTTGTCCTTACCTTCTTCCAGTTCGGCGATGGTGCGGCCGACCGTACGGGCCAGCGTCTCCAGCCGGTCCCGTTCCGCGAGCAGCCGTTGGTGGTGCTCACGGAGCACGGCCACCTGGTCGAGCTGGCTGTCCAGGACCGACTGGATCTCGCGCAGCCCCAGGTCCAGCTCCCGCATCAGCAGGATCTGCTGCAACCGCAGCAGATCGGCCTCCTCGTAGTAGCGGTGCCCGTTGCTCCCGATCCATGCGGGCGGCAGCAGGCCGATCTCGTCGTAATGCCGCAGCGTCCGCGATGTCACCTTGGACATCCGCGCCACCTCCGCGATCGACCAGGCCATTGCGGTGCCTCCCTCGCCGGGCCGGTCTCTCCGGCCACACACATGACCGTAGAAGTTGCCGCAACGGAAAGCGCAAGCCCGAAGCCCTGTTGGACAGGCACCAGGGCCTGACCCGTCGGACAGGCCCTGGGCCGGTGCCGTGCGGCTGGCCTCGCTCCGCGATCACAGGGCGGATGTCGCGCTGTCGCAGCAGGCCGGGGCTCTCCCGCAGGCCGGTGACCTCCCCGAGCCGCTGCATGCCGGGGCAGGTACGTGTCGGCAACCTCTGGTCTCACGCTCCAGCAACGCGAAGAGGAACGCCCTTGCAGAAGTGCGCACCCAGCCGGCTGCGTATCGCTCCGAGTTTCAGGGCGTCAGTAGTCCGCCTACCCACCAGTCGTGCGGATTGCCGTCGTTGGCAATCCCGCGGCTGCGCAGCGTCCCTTCGACGGTGAAGCCCAGCTTCTCGGCGATGGCACGCGAGCCGGTGTTCCCGACCATGGCCCACCATTCGATGCGGTGGACGTCGAGGGTGGCCCAGCCCCAGTCGCACAGCGCCCGCGCAGCCTCGACTGAATAGCCGTGGCCGCGCTGCTCCTTGACCGCCCAGTAGCCGAGCTCGAAGACACCTCGGCTCACCCTGGTGAGGCAGTACGAGCCGACGAGCGCCCCGCTGCCCTTGCGGAATGCACCGAGGGTGTAGTCCCTGTCCGTGGCCCAGCCATCGGGCCAGCTCTCGCAGACGCTCTTCTCGGCGTCCTTCCGCTGGTAAGGCGCCGGAACCGGCGTGTAGAACTGGATGTCCTCGTCCTGGCATGCGTCATGCACCGCATCCACGTCCTCGGGCGCGAAGGCCCGCAGCACCAGGCGGTCGGTCTCAAGAGTCACCGGATCCATTGCGGCAGTATGAACACCACCCGCCGGCGGCGGCCAGGGAATATCCGAACAACACCTCAGCTCAGCCTCTCCCCGAGAGGGAGCTACACCCAGCCACCCCTGATCGCAGGACCCACCGGCCTGCGATCGGTGGGTCCTTCGGGCTACCGATGAAAGCCGCGACCTGCAGTTCTGAGGAGTTTCCCAGGTACGAGTCCCGGGATGGTGTCGGGAGACCTGAAGGATCCCTCATGGGCTCGTAGTCCGCCGCCGTGGTTGCGGTCCGGTCGTACACAGGAGCAGTGGCGTGGCCTGGCGACGCGAACCGACACACTTGACATCGCCTACCGGGCCGCACGCCATCTCGCTGCCACGTAGTCCAGGCCGCGGCCCCACATGCACAACCTCGCCCTCGCGACGTGAACAGGACCACCCGAACACGCCTCCGATCTGTCCGAAGGCAACCTTCTGCAACACGCTTTGGGGTCCGTCTTCACAGAGGCGGGCGCCTCTGTGAAGAGGAGTCAGTCCCAGGAGCTGCTGCATGGGACGGTGGGGGATTGTTGTCAGTGGGGGCGGTTGCTGTCTGGGAGCCGTGGTGATCATCAGCGACCACCGCTTCCCGACTGGCTGTGAGGACTGTACTGAGCGCGACGGCGGCGTCGAGGAGGGCACGGGAGCGAGCCGCGATGCTCACATCTCGGGCCGTCAGCGCGGCTCCGATGTCTTCCGACCGGTGCCCGCGCCGCAGGCCCGGCATCAAGGTACGGAACTGATCGATGCGGTACCCGGCGCTGCGTAGTTGGTGCACGATCCGGGCATCCCGAGTTTGGGCCGGTGAGTATCGTCGCGTTCCTCGCGGGGGGACCCGGTCGGGAACAACCAGCCCCTCGGCATCCCAGTGCCGCAATGTCGATGGGCGCACTCCGAGCGCGGCGGCGAGTTCGGAGACGCTCATCGAGTCCGATGGATGTACGTCCTCGACCAGCTCGGCAGAGATAGCCGCTGCAGCTTCCTTGGCGAGCTTGAGGTCCGTGCGCTCCCGGTCGAGTTGGGCGTGTGCCGCGTCGAGGAGTGCAAGTACTTTCGAGGTCGGGCACTCATGCACAGCACGGAGGATCCGCTTGGCCTCGACCGGACCCGTGCCGACTGCGAGGGCTCGGTAGGCCAGCGCGGAGTGCAAGTGAGTCTCTCCGTACATCCGGTAGCCCGCAGCTGTGCGTGTCGCCGGCGGCAGCACACCGTCGCGCTCGAGGTTGCGCACCTGCTGAACCGAGTATCCGGCACGTCGCGCGACATCGACTGTGCGCATGGCCGACGACTTGAGAGTTGGCACCCGTTCCCCTTTGCCTTTCGGCTCAAAGTCTCCACAAGCACCTTAATGAAACGCTTGAGGACATGACCATCGACGAGATCACCGACTTCCTGCAGGACCTCGATGGAGTCCTGGCCATCAGGCCGGGACCCGCCGACGGCTCACCAGAGATCAGCTGGGGGGACACGTTCTTCTTCTACTCTCCTGAGGGCGTCGTGCCGAAATCGACCCAACCGTTCGCGACGATCGTGACGAAGAACCAGCCGGGCGACGAGAGGTCGCGCCTGGACCGCCCGGATACGTTCCGCGTCAGTATGGCCGCTGGGAAGGAATCGTTCATCAACTGGACGGGCCGCGCGCCGCGCGAACCGGCCGTCGGTGACGACCCCAGCGTCACCGATGCGGTGATTGCACACCCCGTCTACGGCTCCGTTGGCTGGCTCGCGGTGGTGAATCCGGGCCGGCGGACCGATGCGGCAGTCCGCGAGCTGCTCCGCAAGGCCCATCACCTCGCACGTTCGCGCTTTGAGCGACGATCGGCTCAACGACGCGCTGATATGGAATCCCTGTTTGAGGACCAGCGCTCGACTGGCGATCCGGATGCAGACGCCGCCCTCTGAACGCCGCTGTGATGGCCGGTGTGGATTCTCGGTTCTGGGCTGGGAACGATGAAGGCTGTGATCTGCAGTCCCATTGAGTAACAGTCCTGCGTCACGCACCTCAACCCTCTGGAGTCGTGACCGCGCCGCCTTGCTCACCCCGACCCGTGCCAAAACACCTCGCCGAGCTCTGAGTTGGCGGCACCGCACGCTCGACGAGACACTCGCCACCGGCATCCTTGCCACGCGCTGCCCGGACGCCCACGGCACGATCACTCCCGACGTTGCCTTCCCGCCCGCCACCGGCATGGCGATCCGCCGCGCCGCATCGCTGTGGCCAGGGCGTCGAGACCTGCACGGGCGAGCCGTCACCGATGCACTGCAACGCATCGATGACCAGGAGTCCGAGCGTCTCTCCCGCGCCCTCGACGTACTCCCAGTCGACTGGGCGGGCACGTCGCTGTGCCGGCCGGCGGGAGTCGAAGACCTCCTGCGGCGACCTGATCGCGACATTCGTGTACACCAGAGAGCCGCCGCCGTGGCCGGCCGCTCGGACGGCGAGGATGTCGCCACGCGCAGTCGCATCGTGGAGCCCGTGCTCGCAGACCCTGAGCCGGCCGTCGTCGAGCCGGGACGGGTCGCGGGGGGAAACTGCCGCAGGCCGGCGCCCACCGCGTTCGATGACCGCCACGTCCACCCCTGCCTGGGTCGGCCGACAGGCGGCGTCCGAGCCGCCGAAGGCGCTCCCGACAACGAGTGCCTCGTAGTGATCGCGGGCCAGGAATTCGCCGTCGTCGATGCGTCCCTCTCGCCACTCAGGAGTTCGGGTTCGGCAGATCGATGTCGAACCAGACGGTCTTCCCGGCGGTGTGAGGCGCGGCGCCCCACTGCCAGGCCGGCTGGTCAACCAGCAGTAGCCCGCGTCCGCTTTCGTCGGTGTCCTGTGCGCGTGCGTGGTGCGGCAGTTGCGGGGGTTGCAGGGGCCCATTCCCACCGGGGTAGGTGTCGCTTGGGCCACCTCTCATCCGGTGCTCAGAGCCAGTGACGGCGGGCGCGGTGAGCGGCAGGGTTCATGTCGTCGGCAGACGGACCGACGGGAAATCCCATTCACACACGACACGGGGGACACCAATGACGGAAACCCTTGCCAGGCGTCTCACAGGTTTCGCAGCGATCGCCGCGGCGTTGGCTCTCATCTTCGAAGTGCCCCTGTACTTCGTCTACTCGGGCGCGCCGCCGGACGCGAACGTCCTGGCCAGGCTGCTGTTCGGAATCGTCGCGCTCGCTTTCCTGGTCGTGTTCGTGACGGCCTTTCGTGAACTGGTCAAGCGCGTGAGCCCGGCAGACGAGTGGGTCGGTTCGATGGCCTTCGCCGCGGGACTGGTCTACGTGACGATCACCCTGGTCTCCTGCGGTCTGGAGGCCGGTGCGGTTATCGCAGCCGACCATCCGATCGATCCGACCATCACCGTCAGCGGTACCTACATTCTCTACGGATCGATCTCCCGCCTCATGCTGGCGTTCTTCCTGACCGCAGTGGGCTACGCCGTCTCGCGTACGAACATGCTGCCGCGATGGGCCGGCCGGTCGGCGTATGTCCTGGCGGGGGTCAACCTGGCTTTTGTGCCGTCCTTGTTCTTCGGTAACACTCCCGCGCACTTCTACGCGGCGAACGGCTGGGGCACCACCGCTCTGATGGGTGCGATCCTCAGTTACTGGCTGCTGGCCGTGGGCATCGCCACACACCGCAGCGCCGCGCGTCTCCCCTCGACCGGATCGTGAACGCTGCAGCTCTGACGCCTCGTCCGGCTGGTATCAGGTCCGCGGACACCCGGGCAACCGAGTGTCGGTCGCCCTGGGGTGCCTCGAGGGTGTGAGGGCGTAGCAGGTGTGGCGAGGGCGTAGCAGATGTGGCGCCGGGCACGACGCGCTGGAAGAGGTTGCCGTCTGCGCCCTGGCCGGCCACGTCCCGAGAGCGCGGAAGCGAGATGCCGAGGCGCAACGGTGCGGAAGCCGACTGCGCCGGTAGTGCTTCCCAGCGGCTCTGAGTTCGCCGAACAGGCACCGTTTCCCGGGCCGGGTCTTCGCCTTCGGCGAGTTCGGCCCGCTCGGGATCCGGCCCACCGGCGGCAGCTGCTGGGCCGAGGAGACCGATCACCCCTGACGCATCGAGGTGGGGTGAAGGGCTGTCCGAGGGCGTCACTGCGGGATCTGGGCCATCAACGCCTGGGGCCCGCTGCTTCCAGCTTGTCAAGGACGCGCACCGTGACTGCCGCAAAGAGAACATGCGGGATGATGTCCGAGACCCAGTCCGAGGCTGCCCAGGTCCGGGGATCCGAGATTCCCAAAAGAACAATCGGCGCATTTGTGGCAGTTAGGGCAAAGAGAGACGCAACGGCATAGCGGGAAGCCCTCGTCTGAGGCCAACCAGCAGCCTGTGCCAGTGACAGCGCCGCCCCCATGCCCAGCCCCACGGTGTATCCGATCAAGGGGCCAAGGCCGGCGATCCGGTTCTCCAGGATCTGACCGTCCCCGGGGATTCGAATACGGAGCTTCGCGGCAAGCCTGCGCACTGTGATCTCAGGTGTATCGCTGATGGGCCGGCCTCGAATCGCGATGTCGGCAAAACCTGCGATGTTGAGCGCGGTCGTACCGGCGAGTCCCGCAACAGCGCCGTGAAGAAGCGGCCGCATAACTGTGATCATGGGCGGTCCTCCTGCTGAACAGTCAATCTCGAGTCGGTGATCCGTACCCCGAGGCTGAGCTTCAAGAGTCCCATTTCCGTGGATGCTCCGCATCGCAGGACGTGGGTGGACGACGGCGGGACCAGCGGTAGGAGCGTGCGCAGAGCCCCCGGTTCGGGGCGAACAGCCGTCCCTGCCCGTCCTGATGGGACAGCGGTGGTGACGGCGTCTGTGGTCTGTGCCGGTGCGCTCGTGTGAAGCGCATGCCGCACGGCCGCCTGGGGATCCTGCCTCGGTCTTTGACAGGTCTCACGCAGGTGATCACCGTGGCGTGATCTTCTCGCTTCTGCGGCCGTCGTCGTCCAGGCTGTCGCACTCGGACCTCTTGAAGCAGCCACCCCTTGCCGTCCGGGTCGCTGAATGTCGCGAACGAGTGCTGGCTGAGACCATGAGGGTCTGGGCCGTCCACCTGTTCTGGGGCGCCGGTGTCGTGGACGCGGTGGAAGATCTCGCCAACCTCGACATCCTGGCTGATCAGTCGGGCAAGGGTGTGGTCGAGGTCTTGGACGACGAGGTGCATGCCCTGGGCGGAGCCTGCTTCCGCAGGGGTGCCTCCGCGGCCGAACGGGATCGAGCATCCCGACCCCGGGGGCGTCAGCTGCACATCCGGAATTCCGGGCCCGTGGTCTGTCCGCTACCGGTCCGGCCGGCCGAATCAGGCCGCCGAAAGAACTCACGACCCGTCACGAAAGTTCGAGGTTGGTGCGTTTACGAATTCTAGACATCCGGGTGGGCCCGTGCCACCGCGTCCTACGAAGTCCGGCCCCCGGCGGTGGAGCCACGGGACGCACCCCGGGGGGTTCTTCCCGGGTGCATCGTGTACCCCATCGGTCTAACGTGGAGATGTCGGTGGCACGGGGTTGACAGTGCAACTGCTGCCCAGGGACGGGCACTTCGCCGCCTGGGAGCAGCCGGAACTCCTCGTGGAAGACTTGCGCACGGCCTTCCACTCCCTCCGGTGGACCGTGCCCGACCGACGACACGTGCCCTCGCGCGGCGGGGCGTCGATATCGAGCCGCTCGGCCGCCCAGGGCTGCGCGGCCGCGTCGTCCTCATGGATTTCTGGGCATCGGGCGCAGGAGAACGATATGAGCACTCAAGAGCAGAGCGGTGCACAGGGCGGCGTCAAAGAGCCGACCGTGGATATGAAGCTCGAGATCCACATTGTCCCCGTTGCTGACGTCGACCGTGCCCTGCGCTTCTACCAGAGCCTGGGATGGCGGCTCGATGCGGACTTCGAGGCCGGCCCGGAATTCCGGATCATTCAGCTGACGCCGCCTGGGTCGGAATGCTCGATCATCTTCGGCCGCGGGGTCACCTCCGCGGCGCCTGGATCCGCAGAGGGCTACCTCGTGGTCTTCGACCTCGACAAAGCCCGCGCCGACCTCGTCGGCCGCGGTGTCGAGGTGAGCGAGATCTTCCACAAGGTCTACGACACCGGCGCTGAGGTGCGGGTCGACGGCCGCAGTCCGGACGGCGGCCGCAGCTATGCGGCCTACGCCTCGTTCAGCGACCCGGACGGAAACGGGTGGCTACTACAGGAGGTGCAGGAGCGACTGCCTGGACGGTGACGAGTCCAGGAGGCATGCCCTGGACGTAGCCGCGTCGGCAGAACTTCTGCACGAGGCGGGGGGCACCATGGCCCGTACGAGGCATCCGCCCCTGGGCACCAATGGCGGGCCGGCACCGGGTGCTGCTGCCAGGTGTCGGAGGCCCGCGCACGCGGCCGGCTTCGCGGGCCGCGTGCGCGACGATTTCAGCTACGGGCGCGAGGGCGGCGTTCCCCCTCGGAATCGCTGCTCGCTGTGCCGGTCAGGATCGCGCGACCGGGCCGCGCCCCGCAGACCCGCGACGTCGGCCTGGAGACCGTCGGTCTCACCCCCGGCGACTGGCTGACCGTCGACGACACCTTCCGTGTCACCGGCGTCGACGGCGGCTGGCTCTACGCCGTCGGTGACGTCAACCGCCGCGCCCTGATGACGCATCAGGGCAAGTACCAGGCCCGGATCGCCGGCACCGTCATCGGCGCCCGCGCCAAGCAAGAGCCCGTCGACGACGCCCCCTGGGGCGCGCATGTCGCCACCGCCGACCACGCGGCCGTCCCTCAGGTCGTCTTCACCACCCCCGAGGTCGTCTCCGTCGGCCTGACCAGCCGCGAGGCCGAGCAGAGCGGGCGCCGCATCGAGGTCGTCGACTACGACCTCGCCCGCGTCGCCGGCGCCCACCAGTACGGCGAGGACTACCGCGACCGGGCCCGCATGCTCATCGACACCGACCGCAACACCGTGGTCGGCGTCACCTTCGCCGGCCCCGGCGTCGGGGAACTGGTGCACTCGGCCACCATCGCGGTCGCCGGCGAGGTGCCCCTCGACCGGCTCTGGCACGCCGTCCCCGCCTTCCCCACCCTCGGCGAAGTCTGGCTGCGGCTGCTGGAGACCTACCGCGGCTGAGCATGCTCCGGCCGGCATGCGGGGCGATCCTGGCCTCCGCCGGGTGACTCGGTCGTCTGCGGGGTGAGGAACGATCCTCCTCTCCCGGTGGCCGGCAGTGGCGTGGCGCGTCGGCGAAGCCGTCGGCGACCGGGTCCATCACTGTGAAGAGTGCCTCGTCGATCAGCCCTGCGGCCAGGTGACTGCCCATGTCGGACGGGATGATGCGGAGCGGCGCCGTCGCTGTGCACGGTCCGGGACGAGAGGCGTTCCCGGCCGGGGCCGGGTCGACCGTGGCAGCCTGCCGGGCACGGGGGAATGTCCTGAAGGACATCGTGTGCCGGTGATCTGCGTGAGGTGGTCCACGGCTGAGGGCCGTGGCTGGTTGACCGGCTCTGCGGCAGTGGTGTGGCCGCCGGCCGGGACGGTTGCGGACGCCATGAGGGCGCCCGCAGCCGCAACGACAGCTGCCTGGAGTCTGCCACGCATGCCGTGGAACTCCTCGTTCGTCGAGACAGCAACAACGAGGACATTGCCTGCCGTTCGGGGATTGTGCAGGCCGGCGCCATCGGGTGTCCCAGGGTGCGCCGTGAGGTTTCTTGGACACGCGGGCGCATCGGCCGATCGCCGCCGAGCACGGCGCACAGGTGCGTTGCGTCGTCAGGCGGCGGCCGGGGAGGCTTCATGAATGGCCCAGGCGGCGTTCACGAGCCCGATGTGGCTGAAGGCCTGCGGGAAGTTGCCGAGAAGCTCCCCGCCCACGGGGTCGACTTCTTCGGCGAGCAGTCCGACGTCGTTGGCGTGGTGGGCTGCGCGTTCGAAGACGTCGCGGGCGGTGTCGGTGTCCCCGGCCAGGGCCAGGGCCTGGGCCAGCCAGAAGGTGCAGAGCAGGAAGGTGCCTTCGTCGCCGGGCAGGCCGTCGTCCGTGGCCAGGTACCGGTACACGAGACCGTCCTTGCCGGTGAGCCGTTCGCGCACCGCGTCGATCGTGGCCCGCATCCGTGGTGCGTCGGCGGGGGTGAAGCCGACGATCGGCATCATCAGCACCGACGCGTCCAGGACGTCCGAGCCGAACGCCTGGGCGTAGGCGCCGGCCTCCTCGCTCCAGCCCTGCTCCTCGATCGCGGCCCGGATGGTGTCCCGGGCGCGGGTCCAGTGCGCCACTCGGTCGGTGGCATCGAGTTCGTCGGCCAGTGCCACGGCGCGGTCGACGGCGACCCAGCACATGAGTTTGGAGTAGACGAAGTGCTGCGGCCCGCTACGTATTTCCCAGATGCCCTGGTCGGGTGCGATCCAGCCGGCCGCGGCGGCATCGGCGCAGCCCGCGAGGAATGCCTTGGTGGGCTTGTCCATTCCGCCGAGGTACGCGCGCAACTGGTAGGCGGCGGACAGCAGTTCGCCGTACACGTCGAGCTGGCTCTGTTGCCAGGCGCCGTTGCCGACGCGGACGGGACGGCTGCCCCGCCAGCCCGGCAGATGGGCCAGTTCACGCTCGCTGAGGTCGCGTTCGCCGCGGATGCCGAACATGATCTGCATCGATTCACAGTGGCTGGGGTCGCTCGCGGCCGCCTGCGCCATCCAGTTGAAGAACGCCTCGGCCTCGTCGGGGCAGGCGGCCACCCACAGGGCGTCCAGGGTGAAGGAGGCGTCCCTCACCCAGGCGAAGCGGTAGTCCCAGTTGCGAACACCGCCGACGGATTCCGGCAGGGAGGTGGTCGGTGCCGCGACGATCGCGCCGGTCGGCTGGAAGGTGAGTCCCTGGAGCACCCGGCCGCTGTGGTGGACGAGTTCGGCCCAGGGGCCTTCGTAGGACTGGTGGAGCGCCGACCAGGAGCGCCAGGCGGCGACGGTGTCCTCGAGGTGCGCCCGGATCTCGTCCTGGGACAGCAGGGGAGGCTTCTGTCCTGCGGGTACCTGTTGCAGGGCGAAGGCCAGGGTGTCGCCGGCCCGCAGCCGTGCACGGCCGCGGGCCATGTCGCAGATCTCCCATGGCACCGGGCTGCACAGGCCGAGGGTGTCGGGTCCGCCGTGGCAGCGCAGTCCGCCGTCCACGGGGATGAGCAGCGGCCTGATCAGCCCGTATTCGGGCCGCGGCGCGAACTCGATCTCGATGTCCGCCTCGCCTGCCACGCATTCCACCACGCGCAGCAGCACATGGGGAGCTTGTCTGCCCAGGTCGTGGCCCCGCTCGTTCACACCGGAGGCGAGCGCATCCGTGACGGTGACCGTGCCGGTGTCGGTGCGGAACTCGGTCCTCAGCACCAGGGTGTGGTCGAGGTAGTGGCGGCGGCTGGTGTACGGGCCGGCGGGCCGGATCGACCAGTGCCCGGCCTCGGGGCCGAGGAGCCGCCCGAGCACGGCCCGGCTGTCGAAGTGGGGCAGACAGAGCCAGTCCACGGAGCCGCCCAGGCTGACCAGAGCCGCGGTCTGGCAGTCGGAGAGCAGTGCATAGTCCGCGATCGGACGGTCGCTCATCCCAGTCACCTCCTCTCCATGGTCCAACGATTAGGGGAAGGGGGCAGCACCGAAGCACCGCCCCGTCTGCGGCAGGCGGCCGGATGCGGGTCGGGGCGTGACCGGACCCGGCCTGTTCCTGGTGCCGACGCCCCGGTGCCTCGGTGGTGACGGGCTCCCCGGTGGCGTTGTTCAAGGGGCCTTTGGTGCTGTGCGGCCAGGTGTTGCGCCGCCTGCGGCCGCCCGTTTGGCAGCCATGCGGCGACCGGGGTGATGCGGCTGCCGATGCGTCGCACGCCGGACCTCTGCGACCGGGCTCTCGCCACCGCCGTCCACGTGGGCGACGCGGTACGGGTTGCCGTGCGGGAAGACGGCCGGATCGGTGCGGCCGGGGGCTCGATGATGCCGCCCCCGTGCGTGGAGGCGCTGTTCAGGCCGGCGGTGGTGGTTTCCGGGCCGCGGCCCGTGCCGGGGGAGGTGAACCCGGTGTACACCGTGTCCGTAGGTGGGCGACTGTCGCCTCGCCGACCTGCAACTCGCCGGCGATCTCCGCGTTCGACAGGCCGGGGCCCTGAGTGCGTCGAGGTTCCGGGGCACCGGGGCGGGGTGTGCTCGGCGAGCCGGGCGAAGCGGTCGAGCAGCCTGCGGGGACACGGGGTGAGACGACCGCGTCGCCCTCGGTGACTGTTCGGATCGCGCCCACCAGCGAGCCGGCCGGCCCGTCCTTGACGAGAAGACCGCTGGCGCCGGCCCGCAGCGCGTCATGGAGGTGCTCGTGGAGGTCGAAGTGGTGAGGTTGATGACGCGGCTCGCTGTTCCCGATGCGACGATGCGGCGCGTCGCCTCGACCCCGTCCATGCGGGGCCTGCGGATGTTCATCAGGACGATCAGGCTGCAGCGCCCGGGTGTCGTCGACACTGTGCTCACCGTCCCCGGCCTCACCGACGACGCTGATGTCCGGCTGCGCTTCGAGGGTGAGCCGGAAGCCGGTTCGGATCATGGGCTGGTCATCGATCAGCAGCGCACGGATCGCCGCTATGCGGCTCGCCTCTTTCACGGCACGTCGGGCACATCGGCAGTGCCCGCCGGTCGTGCCGTAGACCGGGCCGGCACCGAGGCAGACGGCCTCCAGGTCGGGAACGGTCGCAGGGGACACAGAATTCGCCGCCGGGACGCTCACCTGTGTGGAGTGTCCCGGCGGTAGTGGCCACGCGCTCCCGCATGCCGACGAGACCTGCCCCGTCCCTCGCGGCAGCGGCTGCCCAGGGCTCCCGGCGAGGCCGAACTGCCCGCAGAGGGCCGCCAATCATGACGGCGGGTGTCCCAACGCGGCTGGCCCGAGCTGGTAACCGGCCGCTCTGTCGGTCGGCCGGCACTCTGGCCGAGCCCGCGATGAACCCTGTTCTCTTCTCGTATAGCTACGGCCAGATGGCGTCTGTATCCATCCGCCCTCATCAGCGACCTGGGCAGCTCCAGCAGACGGGTACAACCATGCCCGCCGACTCCTACCCCCGGGTCATCCCCAACTCCGGGCGAGTGACTGCCAGGTGCTGGCGTCGGAGACCCGGCAGCACGACGCTGATGCTCGGCGAAATCGGACGGCCCCACACCTACTACGCCAGCCGTGAAGGCCGCCGGCTCTGCCGTCACGGCGTGGCTTCGTCCACTTCCAGGGGCAGTGTTTGTCTGCTGGTTGGGGCAGCAATTGAGGATCTTGGGGTTCGTGACCGTTCACGAGAATATGCAGCGTGGGCGACCACGCGGCGCGCCTTGCCTACAGTGGCGTCATTGCCCCGGGCTTCACCGGGTGAGTCCGGTTCCGACCCTGGCCATCAGCCTGCGGTGCGCGGCCGAACTCGATGACGTGCCCGTGACTTCCTTGCGACGGTTGAGCCAGACGTTGCGGTGGAGGGGCGCCCATGTGTACCGGTGGACGACCGGTTCCAGGTGGTCCGCGTGCGGACCGACAAGGCCGGCCGGCTCGTCCGGGGAGCGCACAAGCGCAATCTCATCGAGTTCGGGTTCACGGCCCTGCGGCGTTCCGCCCCTCGCCGCGGCGGCGAGGGGCGGAACGCAGCGCGGACTCCAACAGTGCCGGGGCGAGCTAGTCAGACCGATGCTGTTGTTCTCCCCGCGGGTAATCGTCCACAGCCGCAACGCCTGGGGGCCGTGTCGATCCCCAACCCCCCAAAGTCATCCACTTCGCTGCTCGAGCGTCTCTACGACGCGCCGAGAGCTCTGGACGTGAGGTCGTACCTCGCTTTGGAGATGAGGTTGTACGCGGTCAACTGACCACTCCATCGGAGGAGACACGCGTACCTTCGGGTCGCATCAGGAAAGCCACCGACCGCCTCACGGATTGCTGTTTTGTTCCGGTGCGGCCACCAGGTTGAAGGTGAAGTTGCATGTGCCCTCTTGGGCAGTCGCCTGAGAGATGTCCGCCGAATTCGACTGGTTCGTCGGACTATCGGTGTTGTCGCTGGCGGTGTTCGACTGCTCGACGGTCGCCTCCGTACTCGCGACCTGACTGACCACACAGGTCGGCACGATGATGACGGGCTCCTCGTTCTCCCGGTCCTTCGGCTCCTTCTGGTCCACGGTGCGGGACTTCACGACGTGCACACCGTCGCCCTCGGAGTGGGCGAGTGCAGTACCTGAACCGGCCGCAGAAAGCGCGCCGATCGCCACACCGACGAGGACGGCCTTTATAGAGAGGTGCACAGGTTCTTCCCTTCTCAGTCGCTACCCCAGGATGCGCACCTGGGCTCCAGGATGCCTACCCGGTTCCGAGGCGAACGCCGCCGGAGCAACTGAGTATTCGCCTAATCGGACGATATGATGATCAGCGAAGCCGCGCTGATATCTCACTGCGAATTGGCCGGCGCGACAGTCGCCCGCCAGGCTCAACCTGAGGCCTAGGAGCATCGAAACACCGTCGTACGGTGCATCAACCGAGGATCGCTTTCCCTGTGCCATCAAAAAATTGATCGTTGCTACTGGAGTTACGCAGTCAGGTCAGGAATCCACCCGTTCGGTCACTCTGAAGTTTGAATGATCATATGGAGTGACAGGCATGCGCTGACACAGCGCGGGCGGGCCGTGCCAGACCGCGCGTCCACCTATCGGGGAAACTTCGCCTTCCGGAGGTAACAATGGCATCTGCTCGGATGCGACGCGGACTGGTAATCTCTCTGGCCACCGTGCCCCTGCTGGCTCTGGTCAACGCCGGCACGACGGCGGTGGCCCAGGAGACCATCACACGCTCTGCGGAAATCAACGTGGAGGGCACTTCGAATGTGTGCCTTACCTATGCCGGCTTCGAACGGTGCATTCCACACGATGGGCTGGTGGAGGGCACCCTGACCGCAAGCGTCACAGCACCCTCGAAGCCGACTGTGAACTTCAGCGAACAGCAGTGTCCGCAGGGCCGGGAAGGCCGTCAGCTCGCGGTCACCGGCGAGGTGCCCGCCGGGGCAGCTATCACGCTCCGGTTCACAGGCTCCGTGAACGGGGGGCCCGTCGACCACACGATCTTCGTTCTCCGTGGCAGTCAAGTGGACAACGCTGTCGCCAGCGTCTGTGCCAGCGAGTAGGGCGACGCGTCGCCGAAGGGGCGGCCGAGAGGTTCGGCAACGGCCAGTTACCTGAATGCGGTTGCACCCTTCAACGCACTCGAGCATCGGGTACAGAACCTTCTCGGCTCCCACGAAATCGGCGAGAGGCTGATGGGCATCGCGTTGGACGGACAACCACCCAAGACCACCGCTACCCGCTCAACCGGAAGGTCCCTGCAGACCGAGCAGGCGCGGAACGCCCTGACCCCGCCCAGTGAGCCCCTGTACCGCACCCGCGGTGCAGGGGCTCACGCGTACCCGGCCCCGCTCCCCGCTGCCGCGGGCGCTGATGGCGCTTCAGGCGCCAACCCGGGGCCGCGAGTGCCAAGTGGGGTGGGAGAGGGGGCTCGTCACCCTGCTTCGCTTGTCAGGGCAGCAAGCCGCCCCTCCTGAGTGCGACCGTGGAGAGGTCGGCGATGACTTGCTGGTCCCCGCGGCGCCAAGCGTCAGCAAGACCGCCTGGAGGGGCTGGGAGTGCGGCGAGGTCGCCCAGCGGGCCGGTGAGGGCGCGCAGGGCGATCAGGTCGGCGCCTCCGGGCGCGTTGAGGAGGTGTTGAAGGGCGATGGTGCGCCGAATCCAGCGTAGGCGTGGGGGGAGCCACAGCAGCAGTACGAGGGCCACTGGGATGACGATCAGAGCCGTTGTGGTCAGGGTGGCGACCTGGCTGACGATGTGCTGGAGCGACTGTCCGGCGTCGGCGAACCCGGTACTGGAGTCGGCTGCGGATTGGAGCGGCTTCTTCAGGAGGTCGCCGACGAGCGGCACGTTCGACGCCGCGTCGCCGGCGTTGTCGAGTTCGGTGGCGAGGTTGTCGCCCGAGCTTTCGACCTTCCGCGCCGGCTCGGCCAGCAGCATGATCGCTTCGTGGACGGCGAGGGCGAACGTCACCGCGATGGCCATCAGGACCGCGGCGATCAGGTCCTCGAGCACCTGGCGGTTCCGACGTGCTGGGGTCTGGGCGTAGAGGCGCATCGGCGGGCTCCCGTTTGGGTCATCGCGTCGAGGAGGACCGGCCCCGCCAGGTGAGGCTCGGCGGGTTGGTCGACCGTACGTCGGAATCGACTCTTCCACTGGTCCCCGCGGGCAAACGTCCGTGACGCGATGCCTGGTCGGCGCACCGAGGGTGCGGGGTGGGTGGACGAACTCCGAGTGGCGCCTTCGCCGATCGGACGACGGTCACAGGGAGAGCCGGACCCCGCCGTCCTGCGTTCCTGTGAAGAGGCCGGGCTCCGGTCAGGGAAGGGACTTCTCCGCGAGGCGCGCGAACGGGTCTTGCGAAAGGGAGATGCTTCGTACCGTGGATCGGTGATCCGCCGGGAGGGGGAGCCGTCTGCTACCGCTGTCTGTCCGGACCCTCGCGCATCCGTTCTGGTCGACCGCCGTCGGCCGGTACAGCTGTGGTGCCGTCGGGCTTCCGCCCGAAGGCGGCCTCAAGTACGGCGGGGAGGTCTGCCTGGGGGACTGCGGCGCGCACCTCCGCCAGGACGTGACGAAAGTCGTCATCGTCGATGACACCCAGGTACTCCTGGCGCAATTGGTAAATGACCTCGACAAGCTCGGGCCGCAGCCGCATCCAGGCGCGGGACGTGCGGATCTCCTTCTCGACCTCGTCCATGAACCAGCACATGACCTCGTACGGGACGTCCAGGTGCCGCCCATGAGGGTCGAAACACATCGTCGGCTTCCGTGCCGGGTCCTCGTCGGGGACGATCGCGGTCACAAGATTCCGTTGCTGGGCCACCAGGTCCAGTTCCAAGTACCAGGCGTCATCGGGTACGGAGTACATCGCGGTGATCGCGTAATCGCCGTTGGGGTGCGGGAAAGGCATGGCCGCATGCTGTCACCCCCGTCCGGCGGCAAACCGGCCGAATACGCAAGCTGTTCGCATGCCCTGCCCCGGGAAGTTGGTGACACGAGTGGTGGGCCGTCGACCGCTGAACCAAGCCTGTTACCGCCGGGCCCAATGAGGATGGCGGCGAGGTGGAGTGCGGCCTGATAGGCGATGGCCGGCGACCTGGTTCGCATCGGTGTCGATGTGCTCCGCCAGAACCAGAGCCTTCCACAGTGCCCACCCAGGGACCCACGCCCGCGCCGTTCTGCCGACGGTGAAGACCGGCCCCACCGGGCTCGACGATCACTACAGTCCGGTCTCATGACGACGGTCACAACGCGCACGGTCGAATACCCGGCCGACGGCCTCACGATGATCGGGCACCTCGCGCTCCCCGCCGGTGTCGACCGCCGGCCCGCGGTGCTGCTCGGACCAGAGGGCCCGGGGCTCAGCGACGTCGAGCGCCGCCGGGCCGATGCGCTCGCCGAGCTGGGATACGTAGCGCTGGCCTTCGACATCCACGGCGGGCGCTATTTGGGCGACCCCGACGCGATGCTGGCCCGTTGTATGCCGCTGCTCGCCGACCCCGACCGGATGCGGGGTATCGGCCATGCGGCACTCGATGTGCTGCGTGCCGAACCACGGACCGACCCCGACCGGATCGCCGCTATCGGCTACGGCACCGGGGGCGCAATCGTGCTGGAACTCGGGCGCGATGGCGTCAACCTGCGGGCGATCGGGACGGTCAACGCACTGACCACGGGCCGACCGGGCGAGGCAGCGCGCATCCGTTGCCCTGTGTGGGCCGGGGTCGGATCGGAGGACCCGATCATGCCCGCTGAGCAACGGGACGCCTTCGCCGTCGAGATGCAAGCTGCGGGCGTCGACTGGCGCCTCGTGGTCTACGGCGGCGCCCTGCACGCCTTCCACCACCCGCCGGTCGACCAGCGGGTGCTCCCCGGCGTCGGCTACCACCCGCAGCACGCGCAGCGAGCCTGGCATGACGTCGTCGACCTGCTCGCCGAGTGCCTGCCCGTAACCCAGTGAGCTGGAGCGTCAGGACTGCCATCGTCATGACACGACAGCGGAGAAGGTGACACGGGCCGGGAGAACCTGCAAAAGGATGTAGGTTTCACGGCCCGTGTCATCTGCCACGTCTCTGGCCTGGACTGTTCTTGAGCGTCTCACGCCATGTCATCCGCTGGAGTCCCAGCTCCGTGTCATTTCCCCAGCTTGCCGGCAGGCCTCAAGCCGCGGACGTGGCAGTCATCGGCGGTGCTGCTCTCTGTCCCACCCGCTGTCGGCGGTTTGTCAGAGGCGCCTGCCACAGTGCCCGCCGTGGACATCGATTCCTTCTGGAAGATTATCGAGGAGTGCCGGGAGAAGGCTCACGGCAGCCCTGGCCTGACAGGAGGGTCACGCGCGTGTCGGCTTGCCTCGGCTCTCCGAAGCTGGGATATGGATGGTGTCCTGGTCTGGAAAGGCTTTCCTGATTGCTCTTCACCTTCTCCCAAGTGGCGTGAGCCGCATGGGACATCCGCGTGCCCTCTCGCACCCGACCTGGGGCAGAGCGTCGCCGCTGCGCCGCGGTGCGCCAGTTTCAGTGGACGCAGACCACCGGGTTCATCTCATCGAACGTGTCGTGATCTGTCGAACCGGCCGGACGGCTCACCCGTCCCGAGCGCCTGATCCGGCGGTCTGCGCCACAGCGCCCTGACAGGTCGGGGGTGGTTCTGCGTCTTGGCCCATGGGGACAGTACAAGGACACGTTCGCGGCCCCTCAGTCGAGACAGAACTCGTTGCCCTCGATGTCCTGCATCACGATGCACGACTCGTCGACTCCGTCGGCAGGCAGTAGTCGCACGCGTACCGCCCCGAGCGCGACCAGTCGTGCGCACTCGGCCTCAAGCGCGGCGAGGCGCTCTTCACCCACGAGCCCGGTGCCGACCCGCACGTCAAGATGCAGCCTGTTCTTGACGACCTTGCCTTCGGGAACGCGCTGGAAGAACAGTCGCGGGCCCACACCTGAGGGATCAATGCATGCGAACGCCGAACCCTGACGCTCAGGCGGCAGCGAGCGATCGAAATCGCCCCAGCTAGCGAACCCCTCCGGCGGCGGCGGTACGACGTACCCCAACACCTCGCACCAGAAACGAGCGACGCGCTCAGGTACTGCGCAGTCGAAGGTGACTTGGAACTGCTTGATCGACGCCATCGGTCCACCATAGTGGCGCGTGCTGTTCACCGAGACCCCGGTTGTCTTCGCCACGCGGGTCGAGGTCTCGCGTGACATGAGCAGCGCCAACGGACCAGAACACCTGAGACGACGAGCGAATGGGGCCAGATCACCTGAGACAGGTGCCAATTTGCGCAAGAAGGGATATCGCTGGGCTTTGTCCCTTGACAATGAAGTCAGCCGCTTGGTCAACGATTCCATCCGAGTGACGAGTCGCTTCCCATCCTCGGGGGCGGGAGGGGGCCTTTAAGTGCGTTGTGGCAAACCGGATCTCGTTCGAAGCCTGCGGTGCGGGTGATCATCACGCACTCAGAGTCGCCCCGTGAACAAAGCCATCCTTGCCCACGGCGGGGTCCTGTGGGATGGACCTGACCAGGCGGAGGAGCCGTTCCCCGGTGGGGCGTACCTCGGTGCGGGCCAGGGCGGACAGGTCGGTGGTGCGCAGGGCGGCGAAGCCGGCGCGGTGCCGCCCTTTCGCGCCATGGCTACTTCCCGAGCACGTCATGGAGGAGTGCCATGACAATCACCCCCACGCCGATGGCCACTCCCAGAGCGGGATGATGGAAGGCGACGTATGTGGTGAGTGCGCCCATGCCCAGCAGGATGAGCATGCGGGTGCTGATCTGGTCCATCGCGTCCTCCCGACGGTCGACTGCCCTTGCTGACCAGCGTCGACGGCGTCGACGGGTCGCGAACGAATGCTGATGAACACTCACAACCTTCGACACCCGCTGACAGAACGTGCCGACGGCCGCATCATGAGCCGTGAACGACCGCTGACAATCTCTGACAGTGCGAGGGAGTCGCCCGATGTCACGCTGGAAGGCGCCCGACCTGCCGGACGGTCCCCTGCGCGAGCTGAACCGAGCGCTCCAAGCGCTCCACGGCCGCGCCGGCTGGCCATCCTCCCGGGAGCTTCAGAAGGCGGTGGGCATCTTCAGCTACACGACGATCCACCAGGCCCTGACCAAACCGGTACTTCCTCGCTGGGGCGTCGTCGAGCTCCTCGTCGAGGAGTTGGCGAAGATGGCCGGCGGGCGTCGCCACCCCACCGACACCATCGAGCACTTCAAGGAGTTGTACGACCGGGCGTACGACGACGGCGAGGACGATGCCTCCGGGCCGCAGGCTCCCCCCGGCACACATGCCCCGTCGTCAGCGACGGCCGGGCCGCCGCCCCCTGCCGATCAGGTCGACGCGGTGACCAATCCGGCCGACGCGGTGACCACTCGGGTCGACGCAGTGACCAATTGGGTCGACGAGGTGACCAATTGGGCCGGATCCACGCCACAGGCCGACGGGAGCGGTGACAACGGACGGCGCGTAAGCGCGATGGCTATGGCGGAGCTGCGGCGTCGTATCACCGACGGCAGCTATCCGCTCGGCTTCACGCTTCCGCCGCAGCGCGCGCTGGCGGGCGAGTTGGGAGTCTCGCGCCTCACGGTGCAGCGGGTGCTCAAAGGTCTGGAGGCCGAGGGCTGGATCAGCTCGCGGCAAGGCAGCGGATCCCGTGTGATCAAGAACGGCCGGGGCGAGCGGACGACGAGCCCGGGGCGTTCCGGCCGCCCCGTCTCACTGGGCCCGTACATCGGTCGGGCCTTCGAGCAGGACGACGTGAGTCTCGACGTCTTCACCCTGACGTCGGAATCCCTGACCGCCCACATCCATCTGCAGGCGGAGCGCATCTACGCCGGGCAGATCAGCCCCCGGAGCATCACGGTGCGGGTGATGGTGCCCGACATGTCGCTCGTGTTCCCCTACTGGCGCTCGGCGTGGGACGACGCCCTCAAGGAGCGTGCCGCGGACATCGCACACCGTCATCTCACCATGCTGCACAACACGCTGAGCAACGTGTACACGTCGAAGTTCGTCCCCTCCGTGCTGTTCTCCGTCCGCCAGGTGCCTCTGGTGCCGTCCTTCAAGCTCTACCTGATCAACGAGGTGTTGGCCCTGCACGGGTTCTACGAGGTCGTCCAACGCCCCATCGACCTCAACGGGGAGACGGTCGAGGCCCTGGACGCTGGGGGCCTGGGCGCCGCGCTCACGCGCCACGTCGAGGACGACGACCCCCACTCACAAGGGTCGGTGTTCGTGGAGAGCGCCCGAAGCTGGTTCGAATCCGTCTGGGGTCGGCTCTCCGTTTCGGACACCAGGGGCTTCGCTTCGTAGCGCACGGGCCGTGACCCGCCGGGGTCGCGGCCCGTGTCCTCCCTTCGTGGGCGGTGGCCGCGACCGACCCTGGGCGGGCCGAGCGGATCGCCCGCGCCATCACCGGCCTGTTTTTGTCAGGGTTGAAGTGGTTCAGGCACGGATTTCGTGAAGCGGATCAGCTTCTTTGAGTGCGTTGTGGCTAACCGGATGTCGTTCGAGGTGTGCGGCGTGGGTGATCATCTGGACGGAGGTTCGGGTGCGGTCGCGGGCATGAGAGAACGGGCCCCTTGGAAGTGACGCGGTTACGACACCAGCACGACCAAGGAAGCCCGTTGCCCGATCAGTTGAGCAGCATCTCTGTGCATGCGTCCACCGCGGTCACCCCTGGGTGTGACTGCTACGTGCACCGGTTCGGTTCGCTCGCTCCGGGACGGCGGGCAGCCTGCTATCCCAGTGACATGACGGATGCGGAGTGGGCCGAGGTCCGCTCGGCGATGCCGGTGCCGGCGTGGCTGCTCAAGCGAGGCGGGCGTCCGGAGGCGTATTGCCACCGCGAGATACTCGACGCTGTGCGTTATCTGGTCGACAACGGTGTGAAGTGGACGGCCATGCCGGTCGACTTCCCGTACTGGCGGGCGGTCTACGACTTCTTCCGCCGCTGGCGGTCCTACGACTACGTGCGTGAGCTGTACGAACGCCTGCGACGTTCGGCGAGGGAACGCTCAGGCCACAATGCCGAGCCCAGTGCGGCAATCATCGACAGTCAGTCGGTGGACGCCTCCGAGACCGTCGGCGAGGACAGCCGCGGATACGACGGCGGCAAGTCACGTGACGGGCGCAAGCGTCACATCCTGACCGATACCGAGGGCCTGCTCCTGGAGGTCACCGTGACGACGGCCGATGTGCACGACTCCAAGGCCGCCCCCGCGCTGCTGGAGACGTTCATGGACCAGCCGGGCCGGCTGCTGAAGCTGGTGTGGGTCGACAGTGCCTACCAGGGGACGACGCTGGCGAAGGCGTTCGCCCGTCACGGAGTCCGGATCGAGGTCGTGCGCCGCTCCGACGGACAACGCGGATTTGTCGTACTGGCCCGCAGATGGGTCGTGGAGCGGACGCTGAGCTGGCTGGCCCGCTCACGCCGCCTCAACCGCGACCACGAACGCCGCCCCGACCACCACCAGCAGATGGTGTGGTGGGCCGCTGTGATCAGGCTGTCGAGGCGCCTGGCCGCAGACGCTCCGCGCTGGCCGGAGAAGCGCCCCGGCCGGCTGCCCCGGGCGCGGGCATGAACCGTCCGTCCTTCGCCCGCACCAGCCAGCCCCGCTTCTCCAGCACGTAGGCACGGTGACGGATCTTCTCCACCTCGTTCTTGATCTCCGCCTCCCGGCCCACCGCCCGCGTCAGCTCCACCCCGTTCACCGGCCCCGAAGCGGCCACCACCGCGGCGAACACCTCCCGATACAGGCCGCCGAGCACCTCTTCACTCATGCCCGACCGCCACACCGGCGGCCGCTCGCCATGCCCCACGCCGGAGCCGCTTGATCCCACGGCGGCAGCCATCTCACCACCAGAAGGCACAGAATCCGGCGTATTCACCGGGCTCTCCTCGGCCAGCACCGACACGAGTTCCTCACGCCCCACTCGGGCCCGCTCGACCCGCTCCCGCGCGGCATCCACCTCCGCCTGAGCCTGCTCCAGGACCTCCGTCCAGGACTGCAGATCCTGCCTCGCCCGCGCCTCACGCTGTTCCATTAACCCCAGCACCGACGGCATCGCACCCTCCTCGATCCACAACAAGCCGTCCGCTGCCTGCCCCTACCCCGCCGCGATCATGCCCCGCACACGACGAAGCCCCTGCTCATCGAACAGACACTCCCTTTGCCACAACGCACTAAGACCCAGCGGGTTGCTCTTTCGGGTGCCAGTCCGCCTCGGGCCAGTCGTATTCCACGAACTCGTCGGGAACCTGCCCGCAGGGGGCGTAGACGCTGATGAACAGAGTCGTGGTCGAGTCGTTCCACCGCACGTCGATCTGGTCGCCGCCTTGCGGGTTTTGGAATCGGAAGCCCAGCTGGCGGAAGGTTGCGCCTGAACGGTCGCCTTCGTGGGTGAGTTTCCACCCCTTCTGCACCAGCTGCTGGCGCACGCGCCGTTGCGCGTCTCGGGCGGTGGCTTCGGGGACGTCGGGCACGCTCCAATCGAGACCGAAGCTGCGGACATCGCTTCGTGCCTCGTCGATGTGGGCGATGCTCCTCAGCCCGCGGTAGTAACAGGCGCCGGTGCCGACTTTGCCCGAGCCCGCGGTGTACTTCTCGGGCAGCGCGAAGCCGTCGTGCACCTCGTCGGACCGGGCCTTGAGCCGTTGCGCGACCGCGTCGGGGTCGGCCGAAGGATACGGAGTGCCATTCCACACGACGTTCCCCGCCACCAAAGCAGCAAATAGCAGCGCCACCGTCACGAGCCCTGTGACGGCATACAGGACGGACCGCCCGGAGGCGCGGGCTCTGGATGCAAGGCTCTTGATCATGCGTGTGACGGTAGGCGTCAGCATTGGGCGACGCATGAGTAGCCGTACCCAGGAGAGTTCAGTTCGACGTCGCTCACGGCGCAGACGCGCAGTGCCGGGTCACACGACAGACATTCCGACAAACCCAAGCTGCCGCTGAGCCAGACGGCTTGGACACTCCATCCAGTCCGCGCAGGTCGTCGAAGGCGGCGACGGCGGGGGCGTGGTCGGACTCGGGGTACTTGATGCCGGTGGCGAAGGCGATGGAGTCGTCGTGGAGGGCCTCGTTGTGGATCTCTGCCCCCTGGGAGCGACACATGGCAGGCACGCCATCCCGTTGAAATCGAAAAGCGCCCGAACGTTTACCGTTCCGTGAACCTCGATAGGTAAGAGTCATTCACCCCATACCGTAGCGATTTGGGGCTTTGTCCCCACCAGGCCAGATGGGGTGAGATCCATGAAGAAGTCCCACCGTGAACAGTCCGCACCGGTAACCGAGTTCATCTGGGGTGACCACGCCGGCCGCGTACCTCAAGGATGGCCCGGCTCCGTCTCCCCGCCCGGGTCTGCCGATTTTCCACAGTCGGCCAGGGAGTGGCTCTTCTCGCTGGCCCCGGGCCGATGGCGATTCGAGCCGGTGCTGCACCGCTTCCCGCTGCTCCTGGCAAGAATGGTGCGGTTTCACCTCGAAGCTGGGGTCGCCGGCACAGCTGTCAACAACAAGGGTGCGCGTCAGGAGTTGGGAGGCACGGTGCCGGAGAGTGCCATTGATGACTTGATCGCCATTTGCAGCCAGGAGCATCTGCATATGAGGTCGTTTGCCCTGCAGGTGCTGTTGGTGGAGAGGGAACTGCGCTCGTGCAGCGCCGGCGGGCCACGTCCGCGGAGGCCACGAAAGAACACATGACCACCGGGCGCTGAGGACATGGAGCAGGCAGCGGGCCGGGGGCGGCGTACGTTTGCCTGCCCGCGGTGAGGGCGGCCGGGCTCCGGGTGTCGGGTGCCGTGTTCGGTGGGCTGTTTCGCGGGTCTGGGGCGGGGCAGGGCCGCGGGATGGTTGCTGGGCGGTTGGTCGCCGCCGTGCGCGCACAAGCGTGAGGACCGGCGACGGGTCGGCGAGTGGCCGGTGGCGGTGTTCAGGGCGAGCGGCCGCCGCCGCGCTGCATGTGCCGGTACGGGCGACGCCGATAGCGGCGGTGTCTTCGCGTACGGCCGGCTGCCGGCTGTGCCCGCCACCGTCGTCGAGGTCGGCGGGTGCCGCCCTGCGGTGTCACAGGAGGTGTGTCGGCTGGAGGGCTCGGGTTCCTTCGATGATGGCGTTCTCCAGGCAGCGGGGTTCCACGGCGTCCCCACCCGCTGAACGCCGTGCCGCGAGCCCAGCTCCGAGTACAGGCGGCTGTCCGGCGTGCGTCCGGGAGCCACCACGACCGCTCCCATCTTGGTCCGCCAGGGGCGAGCGCTCGTCGGACACAAGATCGTGAAGGATCAGATCCGGACATCCGGGCTGGTCGACGATCAACCGGGTGTGCGGCAGGATCCGGACAGCGTGGGCATCGAGCCGGCGCAGGTAAGCGGTCTGCTCGTGCCGGCGCAGCAGGTGCCCGGGAGTGGGTGCCTCGGTGACCAGGCAGACCGCGTGTCCGTGAGTGACGAGCACTTCTGCGGCGTCCAGTGCGGACCAGCCTCCGTCCCGGTCGAGGACCACGACGGCTCCGGTGAGGGGGGCCGGACGCGTGATCCTTCCTGGCCGAAGGACAAGGTCACCGGTCAGCCTCTGGAGTGGGTGCCCTCCGGTGGTACGTACGTGCCGCGCTCCTGACTCCGCCGCTTTGAACGCGGCCCCGGCTACACCGAACCGGCCGTGCGCCTGCGGGTCCCGCGATTCCCGCGTCAACTGCACCGTCTGAAGCAGCCGGACGAGGGCCATCGTTCCCACGATGGCCCTTGTCGCGCGTCCAGGGCGCCGCGCTGCGTAGCGAGTTGACGGCCCTGCCTGCGCACAACTCCCTCCGATGCGGGGCAGGTGGCTCGGCGCCGCCCTGTAAGGCTTCGAGACCGGTGGCGGCTCTGCTTGGAACGGCGCCGTCGGCTGAGTCGGCGGGTCTTGGCGCAGGCCCTCGGAACGAGACGGTTCCCCCCGGGCGGATCTCTCTCGGTCGCAGCTGGCGTTCCGGCTCAGCCCAGCTTGTGCCTGTGGTCGGGAAGGGTGCCTGACCTGCCTGTTCTTCTGCGCCCGTCAGGGCGTGAGCAGGTCGGCGATGATCTTGTTGTGGCTGGTGTGATCACGGCGTCGGAGCCCTCATGGATAATCCCGTTCACCGGGTTGAGCCTGCTGCAGTTTGGCAAGCTCATCACCGCTCTGCGTCGAGAGGGTGTGGACCCGGGTGCGCAAAGGACGGCCATGGGGCCTGCCGTTGGAGGACCGGGTGCTGCTGGTCGTCGCGTACTGGCGCACCAACCTGACATTGCGACAGCTGGCTCCACTGTTCGGGATCTCGAAGTCGGCTGCTGACCGCATCATCGACCACCTCGGGCCGGCGCTTGCGCTGCAGCCCCGCAAGCGCTTCCGCAAGGGCACCGTGTTGATCGTCGACGGCACTCTGGTCCCCACTCGCGATCACAGCATCGCCGAGCGGTCGAAGAACTACCGGTACTCCACCAACCACCAGGTCGTCATCGATACCGACACCCGACTTGTTGCCGTGGTCGGCCACCCGTTGCCGGGCAACCTCAGCCTCGCCGGCTGACGGAAACCAAGCTGGTCAACTGGCATGGCGTAGATCATTTACGGGACAGCGCTCAGGGCCTGTCCGGCGGGCCATGCCTCGCACGCGGTGGTCTGGCCCGCCCATCTACGGCTTGTCATCTGGTGAGGGAGGAAGAATGAGCGGCATGACCATGGTGAGAGACATCGATGTCCGCGGTATGCAGCACTGTGAGACGACGGCGCTGGGCGTGCTGCTGCGGCATGAGGGACTCGACTTGTCCGAGCCCATGCTGTTCGGGCTCGGCTCCGGGCTGTCCTTCATCTACTGGGACAGCAAAGGCATGGGCTTCCCCTTCCTGGGAGGCCGGGTCAAGCCGTTCGAGCTCACCAGGAGCCTGGCCGCCGTACTCGGGCTTGAGCTGCTGGTCGGGGAGACCACCTCTCCGCGCAAGGCATGGCAGAACGTGGCGGCACCCATCGACGCCGGTCGGCCGGTCGGCCTTCAGCTCGACAGCTACCACCTGGACTATTTCAGCACCAAGGTGCACTTCGGCGGGCACGTCGTGGCCATGTACGGCTACGACGAACAGGACGCCTACCTGGTGGACACCGACCCGCAAGGCGGAGCCGTCTCGACCAGCCTCGCGGGCCTGGCCAGGGCCAGGGCCGAGCGCGGCCCCATGACCGCCAAGCACCGCTCCTTCACCATCACGGCTCCCAGCAGCCCGACGTCACCGCAGGACCGGATCATCCCCGCGATCAAGACCTGCGCCGACGCCTTCCTGAACCCGCCCATCGCGAATCTGGGCCACCGGGGCATCGAGAAGACCGCCAAGCAAGTGCCGAAGTGGCTGCAGCGCAGCGACAATCCGCGGGAGGACCTGCCACGGGCCGCCGTCCTCATGGAGAGGGCCGGCACCGGCGGCGCCCTGTTCCGCAATCTCTACCGGGACTTCCTCGCCGAGTGTGCCCAGCTGATCGACAGCAGCCACCTGCGCACTGGCCACAGCCTGTATACCGAGGCCGCCACCCTCTGGACACAGGTGGCCGCACTCGTCGCGGCGGCAGGCGAATCCGGCGACGCGAAGAACCTCATGCAGGCCGGATCCATCCTCCACGAGCTCTCGCGCATCGAACGCGATGCGATGCAGGCACTCAGCATGCTCTAGGGAGCCTGTCCGTCGGGTCATGTGCGGAGCCGGAGTCGGATCGAGGCAACGGTGACGGTGCCATGGAAGACGTAGGCGCGCTCGTCGAACCTCTTGGCCACGGCGTCACCGGCGGCCGGGAGAGCAGCCCCGGCTGGAGCGAGGAGCAGGAGCAGGCGGTGAAGCGGCTGCGGATGGAGTGCACCGACCTGTCCATCCGGATCATCGCCCACCCGTACTGGCAGACGCTGGACGGCGAGGAGCGGGTCAAGGCCCGCAGCGTGCTCAAGGCCGAGACGCGGCCGTCAACGGTGCCGGCGGTCGCCGTCGACACCGCCGCCTGACCGCAGAACTGACGGGACAACCGTGTCGGATCTGCCGCCTGATCTACCCCGGCTGCTCACCCTGGAGACGTGGCTCGTCATGAACGGGCGCTGGATCTCGTTACAGGTGAGGGGGATCAGTCCGCTGGGGCTGGTCCCGTGGTCTGCTGGGGCCTGCTCGCGGCGTTCGAGGGTCATGGTGACGGCGAGGAAGGCGTGGGCGAGCAGTGCGAGGGTGACCCAGCGGTACCAGGAGTCCCAGCGTCGCACCTGATGGTCGTCAAGGTCCGCCAGTCCCTTGGAACTTTGGAACATCTCCTCCACTGTCCAGCGACTGCCTGCGACCGTGACCAGGGTGCTGAGCGGGACGGGGCGGGGCGAATAGCAGCGGTAGTAGGCCAGCTCCCCGGTGGTGCGGTTGCGGCGGATCAGCAGGTGCTGGTGTCCGGCCGGCTGGCCTGTGGTGATGGCGACCAGCGCCCAGTCGTACCAGCGGTGGCCCTTCGCGCCGCGTCCGGCGGACAGCTTCTGCCAGGCGTGGCGCGGTATCTTCCTGGCCAGGTGGTCGGCGCGCTGCGGGCCGGCCGGGGTGGGATGCGGTTGGCGCACGAGACCGCGAGCACGTAGCCCAGTTCGCGTGTCTCCAGGGCGGCTCGAAGTTTCGGGTTGTCGCCGTAGACCTCGTCGCCGGCTGCCCATACGGCCGGGGTCCCGGCGTCGAGGGCGCGTTCGATCATCTGCTGGGCGAGCTGCGGCTTGGTGGCGAAGCCCACCTCGTCCGGGACGGCGGCCTGCTCGCGGCGTTCGATGTCGCCGGTCCAGGACTTGGGCAGGTACAGGGCGCGGTCGATACTCGCGTGCCCGTGCCGGGAGGTGTAGGTGAGGTAGACGGCGACCTGGGAGTTCTCGATCCTGCCGGGGCCCGTATTTCAATAACTGTCAATCATGGGTTTCCGCGAGGGTCGTTCGGGCGTGTAGCTGTGCCAATGTGCGGGCGGGCGATCCGGGTATCGGCGTGACGAGGATTCCGTGCAGGTCCAGGAGCCGTTTTCCATCCTGGTACTGAATGGACAGGTTGGTGCGGTTGACGCCCAGTAATTGGGCCAGGAACGTCATGGTCACTGCTCTGCGGCGGCGCAGGATTGCTGCCAGGAGCCGGTGGGTGTGGTCCACGCTGCTGGTCTGCGGGTGGCGGTAGCTGCGCGGACGGTGGAAGCGTCGCTGGAATGCCGCCTCGGCCATGGCGTCCCAGAAAGGTTCCGAGACTGCCACCAAAGCGTCGAAAGCGCTGCGTGACATGCCGGTCAGGGCTGGTTCGGTGAGCATCAGGGTCAGGGCCGGATCGGTCCGGCGAGTGCTTGCCGACGCGTCGGGCGTGCGCGGTGGCACGGGAGGCAGTGTGTAGTTCCAGTCGCCGTGGAAGGCGTTGGGTGTGATCGGAAGGGCGTGGAACTCGGCGGGTGTGACGCTGATGCCGAGGTCGTAGCTTCCTGTGTCCAGTTCGGCCCCAATGGTCAGGCCGGTCTTGGTTGTTGTGGCGGCGATGGTCTCGAGGACCACTTGGTAGCTGGTCAGCGGTCGTCCCCGCCAGTTCGCGGCGATGTGGCAGAACATCCGGTGCTCGATCTTGTTCCACTTCGAAGTCCCCGGCGGCAGGTGACAGACCGTGATCTCCAGGCCGCTCTCTCGTGCGAAGGCGGCCAGGTTGCTCTTCCAGGTCCAGCGGCGGGGGTCGTTGGAGCCGCCGGAGTCGGCGGTGATCAGGAGCCGGCCGGCATTCGGGTGGTCCGCCCGTCCGCGGTGCTGCCACCAGCGGCGGATGGACTCCACCGCGAACTGGGCGGTGTCGTGGTCGGTTCCGACGTTGACCCACCCGGTGTTGTTGGCGACGTCGTAGATCCCGTAGGGGATCGCCATGGGCTGGTCGTTGGTGGTGAACGTGTGGCAGTCCACCTTGATCGCGTTCTTGCCCGGCCGCCAGGTGCGACCGGGCCGGTCACGGTTGCCGAGCCATTCCTTGGCCTTGGTGTCGACGCTGATCACTGGCTGGGCGTCGTTGAGGAACTCGGTGGCGGTGGCATTGAGGTGGGTGAACTGGGCATCCCGGTCCGGATGGCTGATGCCCTCTGTTGTCTTCGCGGTTCCCTGCAGGCTGTAGCCCAGGGTGTGCAGCAGGTATCCGACGGTTGAAGCGCTGATCGGGTGGCCCTGTGTCGTGAGGGTCGAGGCCAGAGCCCGTAACGACAACGTGGTCCATCGCAGCGGAGAGACGGGGTCGCCTCGAGTGTGCGGCTCGATCAGCGACTCCAGCGCGGGCAGTAGACCGGAGTCGGTGTCTGTCAGCCGCTTGCGGCCGGCGCCTGGAGCCCGGACCCGTCGGGTCGGCGAGGAGCAACCCGCCAGCTCGGCAATACCTCGCGCGATGGTGGCGGTGCTGGTGCCGGAGGCGGCTGCGACCCGGACGATCCCGCCGTGCCCGAGGGCCGTCGCCTCACTGGCCAGGTACAACCGGCGGCGACGCTCATCGAAGTGAGGCAGGATCTGATCGAACTTAGCTCGCAGAGCACGGGTGGCAGCGCGGCCTGACAGACACGGAGTCATATCTCAGACTCCCACCAACACCCCTCTACCGAGCACTTATTGAAATACGGGCCCCGGCGGTTCCGGTGTACTGGCGTTGGACGCCAACAGTGTGCGTGCCCTTCTTCAGGTCGCCGGTCTCGTCCATCACGAGCACGGCCTGCTTGTCCGCCAGATGCTCCAGCACGTAGCCGCGCAGGGCGTCGCGGACCAGGTCGGCGTCCCACTTGGCCCGCCGGAGCAGGTGCTGCAGCCCGTCCGGGGTGGTGTCTCCGATTGCTCGGCTATGGTCCAGCAGTTCTTGCGCGGCAGGTCCGACAGCAGCCCCAGCACCAAGCCTCTGATCCGGCGCCGGGGTTCAACCCGCGCGAAGCGGCCCGCGATCCGCTGCATCAGGCCCTCGAATGACTCCTGCCACCGGGCACGGTCTACGCTGTGACCTGCGGCCACCGCATGATCTTCAGTCTTCACACACCGATGATCAACGGTGGCCGCACCCGTTTTCACAGCGCCCTCACCGCAGATCGTGCCAGGAGGACATATGGAACGCGGCGAAGTCTGGTGGGTCGAGTTCGATGAGCGACGGCCGGTCGTGCTGCTGCCGGGAGACGAGGCGTCCGGGTTCCGGGCGATGCAGGTCGTCGCTCCGGCGGGCGTCGACATCAGCGATCTGGGTGTCGAAGTGGCCGTGGGCGCCACGGAAGGACTGCCCTTCGAAGGCGTGCTGCGGTTCGCGTTCCCGCGTCCAGGCTTCACCCCTTGCACGTGGCTGACCACCGTGTCCCGTGACGACCTGGTCGAACGGGCAGGCGTGCTGTCCTCCGTGAAGCTCAGCGAGATTGAGGACGCCCTCCGTGTTGCTGAACGGCCGAAGGAGTGGACCGTGACGGCAGCCGCGAAGCTCAGCGAGATGAAGGATGCCCTCCGCCTCGGTGGACTGGAGTAAGCGGGCAAGGCCTCAGCCGGTGGGCAGCCGATCCTTCTCCGACGACCTCGCACTGGCAATCGGTGTCGACACCGGGGCGGGGCTCACGGCGTCCGGTAGGTGCGATCGCAAGGCGGAGGCACTGGACGTGCAACCGTTCGGGATCGGCAAGAGTCTAGCGACCGAAGGGCTGTTCTCCTGGAAGACACCGTCCGTTTGCCCGCGTCCCGACAGAGGTTTTCTCCATGCCGATGCCCCAACACAACCGTCGCGCCTCCCGTGCCGCTGTCGCCGCCCTCGGCGCTGCCGGCCTGATCGCGCTGGCCGCGGCTCCCGCCGCCTTCGGCGATGAAACCGCACCCGAATTGGTCATTGGAGGCATCGAGCCGATCGACGGGGTGAAACCGGGGAGCAGCTTCGATCTGCCGGTCACCGTGGCGAACAAGGGCACCGGGGCCGCCGAGAAGGTGTGGGTCTCCTACTCCGTCACCCGGGGACTCGACTTCGCGGAGGTTCCCTCCAACTGCCGAGCACAGCAGGTCCCGTCCTACGACGAGATGCCCGAGAGATGGATCGCGGTGTGCGCGTTCGACCAGGCGGTGGAGCCGGGCGTCGTCTACATGCCCGAGAAGCCTCTCCGTGTCAAGGCACTGGAGCGCGCGCTCAACGACGAGCTGCGCGTGCGTGTCGGGGACGTCGATCCCGGGGCGGACGAGAACGGCACTCCGCCGGTGGCGGGAACCGCACCGGCGGTGAAACTGGTCGAGGGACAGGCCGGGGACGAGGGGTCCGCGCCATTTGTCGATGTGCCCGTCACCTCCGTCAACACGGCCGACTACCAGGTGACGGGTGCCGCGTTGAAGGGGAGCGTCGGTGACACGGTGACGATGAAGGTGAAGTTCACCAACGCCGGGCCCGCCTGGGTGCTGACCAAGGAGGGGGACCGGCTCGTCAGGGTCATGATCACGCCTCCCGCCGGAACGTCGGTCGTCAAGCCCCACGGGTTCTGCGAGGCAAAGGGTGAGGCGTACGCCTGCGGCACCAGTCAGCGGTCGGTCAATGAGGGCGGCCGAGAGACCTACACCTTCGAGCTGAAGATCGACAAGCGGGTGGCGGACGCCAAGGGCTCGGTGGCGCTGAGCACCGAAGCGCGGCCGTTCGACCCCAACAAGGCCAATGACAAGGCCGACATCACGCTGGACGTCACGGGTGGGGGGTCGACCGGCTCGACGGGCAGCTCGACCAATGGCTCGGACGGCGGGTCGTCGTCGACCGGCGACGACGGGACGACGACGAACGGCGGCAACCTGGCTGACACCGGATCCTCGACGCTGCCGATCACGGGCGCGGCTGCCGCGGCGGTGGTCACGGGTGCGGGCACGCTCCTCATCGTGCGCCGCCGCCGGGCCAGAGCCTGAGCTGACGACTGTCCGACGCGAGCGGTGGTACCCGCCCCGGCCTCTGGTCCGGGACCTCCGCGCTGCATTGGTTGGTGGCGCCTCAGGCGGTTCCGGGGTTCCGAGCCGGCTTGTTCAAGTCCGGGCGTATTTCCGCCAGGTCGTGCTGGTCGACGAGCCCTCCCTGATCGAGGTATTCGGCGACCGTCGACGACCAGGCTTGCGAGAGACTCCTCCTCCTCGATCGCCATCGTTGGTTCGGGTGTAAGCCAGGGGAGCGAACGCTCCCGGCTGATCAACCGGCCGTGCCCGGACGCCCGACCGGACGGACGCAAAAGCTTCTCCTGGAAGGACTACTGCGACCTGATCCAGACCGCCCACCAGCAGCTCGGTGGCCCGATCGTGCTGGTCTGGGACAACTTGAACACCCACCTGACGGCCGGGATGCGCCGCTACATCGCCGAACCGGACTGGCTCACCGTCTACCAACTCCCGTGCTACGCACCGGATCTCAACCCGGTCGAGGGCATCTGGTCGGTACTGCGGCGCACCGCCACGGCCAACCGTGCTTTGCCGACCCGCAAGACCTGATCACTGTCGTCCGGCGAGGCTTACGCCAACTCCAGTGATCGCCACGACGTTCTCGACGGCTGCCTCGCCGGAACGGGACTGGCGCCCGCATCACCCTGAGGACATCACGCATGCAAGGTCAGTAGTGCTCCGGTACTCCGGCGGCGCTTGACTCGGTCATTCAGGTCAGTCGTAAGGTCAGCACGTGCCATATGAGCGCGAAGCCACGGGCTCTCCTGACTGGGCCTACAACTTGGCGGATCGCACAGGCCCGCTCGGGATGGACCAGCCGGAGGAAATAGACGCGGCTCTTGAGCGTGAGGAGCCTCATGTCGGAGTGGCAGTGATCGGCCTTATCCTCAATCACCCCGACCCCGGGGTCATCCTTCCCCGGATCGCCCGCGCCCTGCGCTCGGACTCGGAAGAGCTGCGCCGGCAGGGCACGGTCGTGCTCGCGCACGTTGCACGTCTTCGCCACACGGTCGATGCCGAGTGCCTGGCCCTTTCAGCAGCGGATACAGCAACCGCAGTGACCGCAGTCGACCAACAACGCCCGTACTGAGCCGAGCGGCCAGCTCAGCAGACCTGAGCGACCGCCTCGCCCATAGTTCGCATCTAGAGAGTCAGTCCGTGCCACAGACGTGTCAGATGGAGCGGGGACTGAAGCCATGCGATCCACCAGGACGTCGAGCAGGTCGGCGGCATCATCAGCGTTGTCGGCAAGCGCCGAGAAACGCGTCGGGCGGGTGGGTGAGCTCTACTCCTTCCTTGCAGTCGATGCCGACCAGGGCGACGTCGAGGGCGGCGAGTTCCTTGACCAACTGGTGCTGGTAGACGGACTTCCCGTCGCGTGGTCACAGGGGCGCTCTGAGCCCGTAGCGCATGGGGAATTGACACCTGGGCCATCCGGAGCACGGCCTGGCTGTTCCCATCTTTAACTATGCGAAATTCAACGGCAGTCATTCGGTCAGCTCAATAGAAGTGGTAGGGATCAGTCGGCCGCAAAGAATGGAACGGTACCTCGGGAGACTCCGGACCCATCGACTAGGGAGCGTTTCATGCAAGCTCAATACAGAGCCGTATCGCCTCTGCGCCGTTCGCGGTGGACGACGCGGCTGGGACTGGTAGCGGGCACCTCGCTGGCTGCAACGGCGCTGGTTGGGACGCTGGGTGCCGTGCCGGCAGCAGCTCAGGGCCTGAGCGCCGAACCTGCCGCGGCCTTTGTGTCCACCGAATCGGAAGCCCTTCACGCGACGGACCCTGAGCCTGGCAAGGACAAGGACAAAGACAAGGACAAGGACAGGCCGGGCGACGGTGACGGCGACGGTGGCGGGTGCTTCGAGATCGACACCGTCCGCCAGGAAGCAGCCGGCGGCGGAGCGTTCTACGCGGCGACAAGTGGTGGAGTTGCCTATGTCGGTGACGAGCTCAGCCCCCTCGGAATCATCGACTGGGATGACCTTTCCGATGAGGGAGGAGACGTACCTGACGGGGCCTGCGGGGTCTCCATTGACGTCGGCCCCACCGGTCAGGGCAGTGACATTGTCATCGACGTGATCACCACATCCGGGACCGTGCACACCATCACCTGCGATCGCACGGGTTCGGTGATCACCAGCTGCGGCACGTGGGTGGAGCGCGACGAGCCAACGCCCGGAGCCACGCCGGAACCGTGAACGGACAGCCACAGCGTCCCACCTAGGCTGAGACAAACTTGATTCCCTCGGGGACGTGAGTGGTTCCAGGAGTGTTCGCACCGCGTTCACTCCGGCTCGTTCGATGTGCCTGGCCTCGGCGACGGCCGCGTGCCAGATCCGTGCCAGATCGAGCGGTCAATCACGGTCACTCTGAGCCCGTGGCGGCTCAGACGAATGTCGGCACAGTCGCACGGTGGCCTACAGGTCGACCAGCGAGGACACATCCGCGTGCGCTGCCAGGCTTACAAAGCAGATGTCGGCGGTTCGAAACCGCCCGCGCCCGCCAGCCAAGACGCCACCGTCCGCGCCCACCAGCCAAGACGCCCCCGCAGCGAAGCGCTGCGGGGGCGTTGACGGTAAGTCTTGACGGCAGTCTCTCAGGCTCAGTGACAGCAGCGGGCTGAGTGAGTAGAAAAGGCCGGCACGGGGCTGGGGCGGTCGGCTCCACGGCTTCTGGCAGCCACCATGGGGCGAGCCTCGAAGATCGGGGCCCACATCGGGTTTTAGCGGGCAGGTCAGGGAGACTGCCCGAGTCGCGGGAATCTTACGGGCCGCGATCTCTCGCCCCATGGCAACTCCCACCCAAAGCCGCTTCACTGACCTCGTGTTCAACGTCCGCGCGCCGATCAGCCTGCGCCGTTTGATGAGCAGCAGTCGCAGCCAAAGCGGCAGCCGCACGCGTCCCGCGTCTGATCGGGCAGTGCGGTCGTGACCGGCGTCGCGCAGCAGCCCATGCCCTGCCATTGCACTCGGGGGCCTGCTGGTTGGAAACGACCCAGCCGGCCCGTCAGAGAGGTCCGGGAGTACTTATCAGGTGGACCGGAACTTCCGCTCATGTTCGAAGCCGTCGGCGGTCCGCTCGCTGCGTCGGGAGCGGGTGAGAGCGCGCTGGCCGAGGGCCATGGCGATCAGCCCCAACGGGATGGCCCCGATGGCTCCCACGATTCCGTTGCCGGTGCCGGGACCACCACTGGAGGTGGTCACATGCAGCACCGCGAGGGCCGTGCCGACCAGCCCCATCGCCATGGCCGACAGGGCGGATGTGCGCGCGTTGCCTGTGCCGATCCGGCCGGCGAGGCGGGCCAGGGCCAGCCATCCGATGGTCACGCCGATCAGTCCCACCCCGAGGGCCAGGTTGGCCCCGGTCCGCCCGTCGCCGATGACTCCGCCCTCGGCGGCCATCATCAAGGTATCTGTCGCGCTCATGCCGCTCTCCTCCTTCGTGCGTGGCAAATTTCGAGATTTCGCTGTGACTTAAGCGTGCTGCCGATTGCACTGCCGGTCGTCCGGCGGATGCAGTCATTTCGGACTGCCGCCGATGCCGCAGCCCGGCACTGCGGATGCGGTAGGCGTCGGGCAAGTACCGCGGGTGCGGTAGCCGGCCGCTCGTCCGCGGGCGGGACTCGCCCGCACCGGCGTCCGGCTAGGGTGCGCGCATGGACACAGGGCGTTTTCGTGTCCCGGCCGGTGCCGTGGACTGGGCGATTGCCGTCGGCGTGGCGGCACTGCTGCTGGGAACCGGGCTGTCGGGGCAGCACTCGGCCGGGGAACGCGAGCTGTTCGGCGCCGTGCTGCTGGCTGCGGGCGGTCTGACGCTGGTCGCGCGTCGTAGGTCTCCGATTGCCGTGCTGGCTGTCACCGGCCTGTGCGCGGTGGGGTACGAGGCGGCGGGTTTTGAGGTGCTCGCTGTCCCGTATCTGGTCGCGGTGTACGGCGCCGTGCGGGCCGGGCACCGTGCCCTGACGGTGGCGGTATCCGTGTCTCTCCTCGTCGTCCTCCCTCTCACAGCCCTGGTCTTCCGTGACGGGCCGGCGCGCGAGGCGTTCGCGCAGGCCCGGAACGTACTGGAAATCGCCTGGCTGATCGCCGCCTTTGCCGCCGGGGAGGCGCTGCGGCAGGCCGAGCGGCGGGCGGACGAAGCCGAGCGCACCCGGGAGGAGACCGCGCGGCGCCGCGCCGACGAGGAGCGGCTGCACATCGCGCGGGAGCTGCACGATTCCCTCACCCACCAGATTTCGATCATCAAGGTGCAGTCCGAGGTCGCCGTCCACGTAGCCCGCAGGCGCGGCGAGCAGGTGCCCGAGACCCTGCTGGCGATCCAGACGGCCGGACGGGAGGCAACCCGGGAGCTGCGCGCGACACTGGAAGCCCTGCGCGACGACGACACGAGCCCGCCGCAGAGCCTCGAGCACGTACCGGAACTGGTGGAGCGCGCCAGATCGATGGGCTTGGACGCGAGGCTGACGATCGAAGGGCAACGGCATGACGTACCGGCCGCAGTGGGCCGGACCGCCTACCGCATCGTCCAGGAGGCGCTGACCAACACTGCCCGGCACGCCGGCGCCACCACCGCGACGGTCCGGATCGAATACCGCCCCGACGCGCTGTCCATCCAGGTCGACGACGACGGCAAGGCCACCCCCGATGACGCCCCGGCACCCGGCCTCGGACTGCTCGGCATGCGCGAACGCGTCACCGCTCTCGGTGGCCGGCTGCGCGCCGAACCGCGCACCGAACACGGCTTCACCGTCCAGGCCGAACTCCCCGTGGAACGAGCATCATGATCCGTGTCCTGCTGGTCGACGACCAACCGCTCATTCGCAGCGGCTTCCGCGCGCTGCTCGACCTCGAAGACGACATCGAGGTGGTGGCCGAAGCCGCCGATGGCGAAGAGGGTTTGGCGCTCATCAAGAAGCATCTGCCCGATGTCGCGCTCATCGACATCCAGATGCCGGTCATGGACGGCATCGAGGCGACCCGGCGCATCGCCGCGGACCCCGCCCTGGCCGGCGTGCACGTCGTCATGCTGACCAACTACGGCATGGACGAGTATGTCTACGAAGCGCTGCGCGCCGGCGCCGCCGGGTTCCTGGTCAAGGACATCGTGCCGGAGGACCTCCTGCACGCCGTCCGAGTCGCCTCCCGCGGCGATGCCTTGCTCGCCCCCTCCATCACCCGCAAACTGATCCACCGGTACCTCACCCAGCCGCTCCCCATCACCGGTGCCGCACTTACGGAGCTGACCAGCCGCGAACGCGAAGCGGTCGCCCTGGCCGCACAGGGCCTGTCCAACGACCAGATCGCCGACCGCATGGTGATCAGCCCGATGACCGCCAAGACCCACATCAACCGGGCGATGACCAAACTCCACGCCCGCGACCGTGCCCAACTTGTGGTCCTCGCCTACGAGTCCGGCCTGGTCACCCCGCGTAACCGCTGACATCCGGGCAGCGGTGCTGCCGACTTCCCGGCGGCGGAGGCGGCTGATGACCGGCCGGCGAGGCTACGATCCCGAACCCCCCGCAGCGCGCCGCGGTGACCGTGTCCCGGAACGGGCGGGACGAGATCCTCGGCCTGGCGCACAGCGATCACGACCTGATCGTCTTCCTCGCCCGGGCGGGGCTGCTGGACCCCGAGATCATCCTCGATGACCCGCACTGGGTCGAGCGCGGCGGCCGCGCCCACGAGTTGGGAGGCCGCTTAGAAGCCATCTCATTTGGTGAGTCTGCGGTAGCAGATGAGGGTGCAGGCGATGCTGGTGAAGGCGAGGAAGTGGTCCGCTTTACGTTCGTAGCGT
>NZ_JBWKCY010000038.1:37063-53324 GCF_056436245.1 Streptomyces sp. NPDC043812 | reverse complement strand
AACCTCCTGCACGCGCGGCGCTACCCGTCCCTCACCCTGAACCTGCTGCTCACGCCGGTCATGCTGCTGTTGCTCTTCGTCTACATCTTCGGCGATGTGATGAGCGCGGGCATCGGCGGTGGCGGCGCCGATCGCTCCGAGTACATCGCCTACGTCGTGCCCGGCATCGTGCTGATGACCATCGGCGGCACCGTGGTCGGGACCGCGGTGTCCGTCTCCAACGACATGACCGAGGGCATCATCGCCCGCTTCCGCACGATGGCGATCCACCGCGGGTCCGTGCTCATCGGGCACGTCGTCGGCAGCGTCCTGCAGTCGGTCGTGAGCGTGGTCCTCGTGGGCGCCGTCGCCGTGGCCATCGGCTTCCGCTCCACCGACGCCACGGCCCTGGAGTGGCTGGCGGCGTTCGGGCTGCTCGCCCTCGTCGCCCTGGCGCTCACCTGGATCGCTGTCGGGATGGGCATGGGCAGCCCGAACGCCGAGGCGGCCAGCAACAATGCGCTGCCGCTGATCGTCCTGCCGCTCATCTCGAGCGCCTTCGTCCCGATCGACGCGATGCCGGGCTGGTTCCAGCCGATCGCCGAGTACCAGCCGTTCACCCCCGCCATCGAAACCCTCCGCGGCCTCCTCCTCGGCAGCGAGATCGGCCACAACGGGTGGCTCGCGATCGCGTGGTGCCTGGCTCTCTCCGTACTCGGCTACTACTGGTCGAAGGCGGTTTTCAACAGCGACCCGAAGTAGCCGACATGAGCGAGCGGACTGCCTCCCGCAACTCGTCCCCCAGGGCGGCGTACTCCGACACCGCGTCGGCTGACACCGCCCTGGCCCCGGGCCGCCTGCACCCCGCGCCGGCCCCCGAGCACCGGGCCGCCGCCCGGTTGGCCGTCGGCCTCTGCCCCGCCGGAGCCATCGCCCTCAACTCCCCGGATTCCACGGACTCGTAGCGACGTGGCACTTCCCGGACCGAGAACCCGCACCGCGCACCGGTGGCGGGCTCTCGCGTGTGCGGACCCGTCCGCCACGCCGCCCCGCCCCCGGGCTCAGCGCACAGCATCGCGTCGGTCAGCTCGAACAACGCGTCCGCCCTCCCGGTCATGGACGCGTACAACTCCGCACGGAAGGCTCACAGCAGCCCGAACGGCTCCTGCGTGACGTTCAGCGCCGGGTCTCGGCGGCGTAGGTGACGAAGCCCGTCCAGGAGGTGGGGGAGAGGGCGAGTCGGGGCCCGTCGGTGACCTTGGAGTCGCGGATGTGGACGGTGGTGGGGCAGGTGGCGACCTCGACGCAGTCGTCGCCGGAGCCGCTGCTGTAGCTGGACTTGTGCCAGGAGAGGGCGACTTCAACGCAGTCGTCGCCGGAGCTGCCGCTGTAGCTGCTCTTGAACCAGGCCAGTTCTGGGGTGCTCATACCGCTCCTCGCATCTGCCGCAACAGGCTCAGGGAGTCCTCCAGGGTAAGAGCCTGTGACCGCATCCTGGCATACCGCATCTGGAGCATGCTGACCACTTTCGGCTCGGAGATGAACTGGCCGCTCTCCTGCCCCTCGCAGTAGCCCAACCAGCGGTTGTCCGGGGTCTCCAGCAGCCGCATCGGACCGTCCATCCCCGCGTGACTCTCCCGCACCACCGGCATGATCTGGAGCTCGATGTTGCGCTGTTCGGCGAGGCCCAGGACGTGGTCGATGAGGTCGAGAGTGACCTCGGCGCCTCCCATCCGGCGAAGGAACAAATGCTCCTCCAGGATGAAGCTGTACGCCGTGTTCGGCCGCTCCCGCAGCAGCCGCTGCCGTTCCGATCGCGCGCTGAGCCGGGTGTCGATCTGCTCGTCGCCCAGCGGCGGCAAGCGATCGGAGAAGAGCGTCCGCGCATACGCCTCCGTCTGCAACAGTCCCGGAATCAGACGGCATTCGTACGTGTAGAGACTCACCGCCTCCGCCTCCAGCCCCGCCCACTGCCGGAACCAGGTCGCCAGCCCCGGCCTGCGCGACAGATGCTTCGCCGCGCCCCGCAGCGTGCCGAACGCGTCGAGCACCTCTTCCGCCCGGTCCACGAAGTCCGCCGGGGGGAACCTCCGGCCCTGTTCGATCGAGGCGACCGTAGGCAGTGAGTACCGCACCCTCGGCGCGAACTCCTCCTGCGTCAGCCGGGCCCGTTTGCGGAAGGCCTTGACCACCTCACCGAACGCCTTCAGGCTGTCCGAGACCTGCGGCTCCCCGCCCGAACCGCCCGAACCACCTGAACCGCCCGCCGTCTCCGTCATCTACGGCCACCTCCCGCGCACCTGTGCTGAGCAACCCCCACAACTCACCCATGGTCACGGTCGGTTACCCGTACCGTCCACCCTGCGTACCCGTACGCTGACTCAGCGTACGAGTCCCTGATCTGGGAGAACGCGGCTCCGCCCACCACGGTGGGCGTATGCATTCCCCCATTACGCCCCAACAGCAGGGCACTGTGCGTGTGTTCACGCAGCGGTTCAGTTCCACACCGCTCGGCGCCCGCCTCGCGCGTCGGCTCGCCATCCACCAGCTCCACGCCTGGGACATCCCGCACGGATCCGATGCCTCCGACGCCACCGCCGTCCTCGTCGCCGAGCTGGCAGCCAACGCCGCGACCCACGGGCGTGTGCCGGGCCGGGACTTCGAGTTGCGGCTCACCCGCACGCCCTCGACCCTGCGCATCGAGGTCTCGGACACCCGCGGCGAACGCCGCCCGCCGCTGAGCACCACCAGCCCGCCGGACCTCGCCGACAGCGGGCGCGGGCTGCTGCTCGTCGAGGCGCTGGCCGATCGGTGGACGGTGCTCGATCGTGTACCCGTGGGCAAGACCGTCCGCGCGGAGCTGGACCTGGCGGCGGCAGGGCGGTGAGCGAAGGACTATCCGGGCAAGGAGGCTGCGTGCCGGTGGACGACCGTGGCCCCGCCGCGGTCGACGGCGGCCTTGACCGCGGAGAAGACCGCGCCCTGGAGAGTGGCGGCGAACAGGACTTCCCGCCAGGTGCGGTCCAGGTCGGTGGCGTCGGGGGCGTCCTCGTCGTGGCCGAGCCTCTTCCAGATCTGCTTGAACACGGCGACGGCGAGGACACCGCTCACAGCTCCCAAGGCCATGCCTACGGGCTTGTAGGTGGACATCGTGGCCTTCACCGATTCCCCCGCTTCCTGTAGAGCACCGCGGCGAGGACGATTGCGGCCAGGCCCGTCAGGAGCAGAGCGCGGTGGTCATTGGCCGCACTGGCCGCTCCGGATGCCTTCTCACGTACGGGTTCGGGTGTCCTGTCGCGTGCTGCCTGCAGCGTGTGAGCTGTCGTGCCGTGGACCTGCTGTTTGGCCTGGGCGGCCTTCTGCTGCGCCTGGGCCCTGACCTCGGCTGTCTTGTGCTGGGCCTGGGCTTTGACCTCGGCTGTCTTGTGCTGCGCCTGGGCCTTGACCTCGGCTGTCTTGTGCTGCGCCTGGGCTTTGACCTCGGCTGTCTTGTGCTGGACCTGGGCCTTGACCTCGGCTGACTTGTGCTGCGCCTGGGCCTTGACCTCGGCGGCCTTCCGCTGCGCCTGGGCCTTGACGTCCGCTTTCGCGGCGAGCGCCTCGACGGTCTGCCCGAGCTCCTCGCGGGTGGCCTGGGCCTGCATGCGCAGCTCGTCGGATGTGGGGTCCTGCCCGCTGGGGGCGTTGTCGGTCATCGGTGCGCACTCTCCTTGATCTGGGCCATGTCGGCCTTGATGTTGTCGACGGCGTGCTGGGGAGCGGCCGGCGTGGCCTTCCCGACTTCCTTCTTGCCCATGGCCGCGAGCACGCCGGCGACGACGAACAGCGCGGCTGCGATCACCAGGGCGGCCAGCCACAGCGGCCAGACGAGGTCGAGGGCGATGATGGCGGTGGCTACGAGAGCCTGCAGCGCCAGAACGGCAACGAGTCCGGCGCCGCCGAAAAGGCCGCCGCCCAAACCCGCCCGCTTCCCCTTCTCCTTCATCTCCGCCTGGGCCAGCCGGAGTTCTTGGCGTAGTAGTTGGGTGAGCTGGTCGGATGCCTGTTTGACCAGCTCACCCACTGAATCGTCCTTGTGCGGGGCCAGAGGGCTCGGTGACCTGTCCATGATCTGTGGCCTCTCTCCGGTCGCGTGCCGGTCGGTCCGCCGGAAGGGATCCGGCGTCTGCGTACCTGCTCTTCGCGGGCGGTCGCCCGGGGCGGGTTTGCGAATGCTCCGGTGAACGGCCACCTGCGTGCTCCACGCCAGCCGCGTACCCGGAGGCGCTCAGGCCATGCGAAGCGGGCACGGTCCACCGTCCCGTCCCGTGCCGGGAGGGGGCGAGTCCCATGCGCGCAACCCGGCTCCTGAGCTGCGGCGCGAAGTGTCTGATTTACACCATAATTTCACGATCACGCATATTGCGCCCTAATCGTGGAACCTTCGTTGTGATGCGGCCGTCGGCTGCCCATGAGCGGAGAGTGCCATGGATACGACGTGGATGATCGTCACCATCGTGGTTGCCGTGATCGTCGTCGCGCTGCTGGTCCTGACCGTGCAGCGGATGACGCGTCGTCGGCGCCTGCAAGAGCGTTTCGGCCCGGAGTACGAGCGCGCGGTCGAGGAAGGGGCGAGCCGTCGCCAGGCCGAGAGCGATCTCGCCGCACGGGAGGAGCGCCATGAGGATCTGCAGATCCGGGCGCTGCCGTCGACGGTCCGTGACCGTTACGCGCGGGACTGGAACGGGGTGCAGGAGCGCTTCGTGGACAATCCCGACCGCGCGGTGGACGAGGCGGACCGGCTGGTGACCTCGCTGATGAGCGAACGCGGATACCCGACGGAAGGGTACGAGCAGCAGACGCGCGATTTGTCGGTGGAACACTCCCGCACGTTGGAGCACTACCGCAGCGCCCATGAGGTGAAGAGTCGCGCCGGCGGAAGGAACACCTCCACGGAAGAGCTACGGAGCGCGATGGTCCACTACCGGGCGCTGTTCGAGGAGTTGTTGAAGGACGGCACCGACCCGTCCGGCGACGGCCCCCGACAGGCGTAGGGCAAGGAGAGCGACATGCAGCGAGAAGGCGGATTCGGGCGGGAAGACACCGGGCGTTTCGCACCCGGTGAGGAAAAGCTGTCCACCGAGGACATAGCCCGGACGGACACGGAGCAGACGGAGTCGGCGCGGCCCTCGAAACCGGCGGCACCCATGGCATCCATGCCCTCCGCGGCCCCCGCGACGGAGAAGTCGACGCGGCCCCGGGACAAGGAGATGATGGAAGCACCGATGGATGAGCCCCCGGGCCCGGTCGCCGCGGACGAGCGGCCTCAGGCCGCGGACGAGGCTGCGCCACCCCGCCAGGACGAAGCCGTTCCGCTTCTCGACTCCGGTACGGCGGACGATCTGCGCTCCCGCTGGAGCGACATCCAGCAGGGTTTCGTAGATGACCCGCAGGCCGCCGTGCGATCGGCCGACGAACTGGTGGCAGAGGTCATGCAGCTGCTCGCCTCGACCTTCGCCGATCACAAGGGAGGTCTGGAGAGCCAGTGGCACCAGGGCAAGGAGGCCGCCACCGAGGACCTGCGGATCGCACTGCGGCAGTACCGGTCCTTCTTCGACCGGCTGCTGACCACCTGACCGGCACCCGCCCGCCCGCACGGACCCGACCACCCCACAGGGCGCGTCGGCCGGTGTTCGAAGGGCTCAGCTGGGCCGGCAGAGCAGCGGTTTCGCCAGTTCGGCGCAGGGGCGGTGGCCCTCGGCGCGGAGGATGTCCTTGCCGACCTCGTTCGCCAGGTAGCGAAGGAATCCCGCGGCGATCGAATCGGCGGGCGGCTCCCCGTAGGTGTACGCGAACTCGGTCTGCCAGTACGGGTACGCGCCGTCCTCGGCACCCTCCAGGGTTGCCGCATAGCCGTCGATCCTGACCTGCTGGAGGTCGTCGCGCGTGGCTGTGGCGCCGACCTCGCTGTGACCGAGGGCGCCGGGTGTCGACGACACGGTGTCGAGGAGGGTGCCGGTGTCGCCGACCTCGCAGCGGCCCGGCTTGTCGTCCAGCGCGGCGCAGTCGCCCTGGGTGACCTCCATCAGCTCCTTGCCCGCGAGGACCTGCTGGACGAGCGTGGACCGGGTGCCGGAGCCGGGGTTGCGGCTGACGAGCTGGACGGGGACGTTGTTGCCGCCCACCTGCCGCCAGTTGGTGATCTTGCCGGTGTAGACCTCCCTGACCTGCTTCAGGGAAAGGTCCTGGACGCCCGCGTCCTTGTTGACGACCAGGGTGAACAGCGACAACGCGACCGGTCTCGGCAGCAGTTGGGGGCGGCGGACGCTCTTTGCCCCGTCGGTGAACGCCAGCCGGTCGGGCAGACCGACGCCTTCCTTGGAGTTCTTCGCCTTCCTGCCCGCCGCGGCGAGGGAGTCGAGGCCCGCGACGCTGCCCTTGAACGAGGTGTCCGAAAGGGGGATCCGCGCGTCCGGGCAGGTCTTCTCGTACTGCTTCGCGGCCTCACGGACGACCGGGGCGAACGCGGTGGAACCGGAGAGGGTGAGCGTCCCCTCGGCGCAGTCGAGCGGGGCGGCCCGGACCTCGCTCCGGGTGAACGTGGTCACCGACTGGGCCGCGGCCACGAGCACCAGCATGGCGATGAACACCATGACGGGCCTCGACGCGAGGACATGGCTCGCGGTCTTCTTGGCCGACCCGCCGTGCACACCGCCCTTGATCCCGGCGACGACCGACGGATCGGGGAACGCCCGCTCGGTGAACCCCGGTTCGCGCTCCAGGACCGCCAGTACCTTGTAGTGGGTGCCGCGGTTGAGCGCCACCTTCGGGAGCGTGATGCGGCCGTCTATCACGCCCAGGCCGGGGGCCGCGACGGCGGGGGCACCTTCGCGAGGGGTGCCGACGAAGGAGAGCCGCAGGTAGTCGTGGCTCATCTCGGTCACGACCATGCCGACGACGCGCCGGCCCGGGAACCGGACCTCCACGCCGATGTCCGCGGAGCCCTGGGAGACGTAGTCGTCCGAGTCGATCAGGGTCCAGCCGCTGTTCTCGATGCGCAGGAGCACGAACGACGGATCCCGCAGCGAGGCATGGTCCCGCTGCATCTGCCGCAGGACTCCGGCGTGCGGGGCCTCGGCCGCGTCCGGGGCGGTGGTGTCCATCTGGATGCGGTAGCCGAGCCGCTTGCGGCCGACGAGCGCGAACTCCCAGGCGGCGGCGGCCACGGGGATGGCCAGACCGAGGGCGGCGATCGCCGACTCCCAGGGAATACCGTTCACCGCCGAACTCCTGACGCTCCGGATGCAGTTGTGCGCCAAAGTTACGAGCGCGCAGGCGCATTCGCGACGGGTGCCGAGAGTCTTCGGTCCGCGTTCACCGGGCCGTCGGCTGCGATGCCCGGTGTTCACCTTGCGTTGGCCGTGCCGGCCGGGCGGCCTCTCGGGGGCAACCGTCGGGCCGACCGGGGCTCTGCACTGCAGCCACGATTTGGCAGTGCTGCTGTCAACCTGACCGGGCATCAATACCCATTCGGGTCTGAATATGCCAACTGCATATTCTGTCGTCCCGGCGGGTCCTACCGTCCCGACCATGGTCACTTCCGCGCACGAGGCGTCTCACCGGATCTTCCAGGACCGGCCGGAATTACTGGCGCCTGTCTTCCGTATCCTCGGCGTCCCGCTGCCCACTCCCGCGAGGGTGGACGTACTGACACCCGACACCACCGAGATTCGGCCGTTGGAGCGCAGAGTGGACAGTGTCCTGCGCATCCAGTCGACGGCCGACGCTGCGGGCGGGTTTCTGCTCGCGATCGAGGCCCAGGGGCGACAGGACAAGGCGAAGCCGACAAGCTGGGCGTACTACTTGGCGCACCTGAGCGCGAAGTACGACTGCCCGGTGCTACTCCTGGTCACGTGCCAGGATCAACGCACTGCGCGCTGGGCGGCGGGGCCGTTCCACCTGGGACCCGACGGCTGGCGGGCAGCCCTCGCGGTGCATCCGCTCGTTCTGGGGCCTGAGAACATTCCGGTGATCAAGGACGCCGAGGATGCTGCGAGGGACCTCGCACTTGCCACGTTCTCCGCGATGACGCATGCCGGCGATCCGAACGTCGCTGCCATACTGGAGGCGCTGGCCTCCGCGATCGGATCCGCCGACAACGCATCCGCCGAGTACTTCACCGAGCTGCTGGAGATCGGCCTGGGCGGCCGCCCGGCCCGAACCATCTGGAGGACGTTGATGACCAGGGGCACATTCTTCCCGGGCCGGGGCACGATCATCGAGGAGACGTTCCTCAAGGGGGTGGCCGAAGGCCGCGAAGAAGGCCGCGAGGAGGGCCTTGAGGAGGGCCGCACGGCGGAGCGGGCGCTCCTGATCCTCCGCCTGCTGGAGAAGCGCGGGATTCCCACTCTGGCGAGTGACCGTGAGCGGATCGCCAGGTGCACGGATGCCGACGTCCTTGACCGTTGGCTGGACCGGGCCATCACCGCCAGCGCTGCAGAGGACGTCTTCGAGGCGATTGCGCCGCCCTACAACCCGGATGCGTCCTGACCGGACCGGCGGCCCTTGTCCGGCGGTGTCCGGGCTCAGGTCAGCCGGAACACCGGTCCGCGCGGCGTGAACGGCAGGCTCGCGCCCTGCGGGATCAGGAACGCATGCTCGCGCCGGACGCGCAACGGGTCGCACCAGCCGTCGGTGATCACGAGCACCGGGGCGGTGGCCGGGAAGTCGACGGCCCGGTGCAGCAGGTCGATCCCCGGTTGCAGCACGGTCCCCCCGCGGCCGCGCACCCGCACGCGGCCGGCGATCTCGGTGGGCGGCAGATACCCGGCGTCGTAGGGGGCCGCGTCGCAGAACACGACGCGGGCCGCCGGTACGTCGCGGGCTTCGGCGTACGAGGCGATGGCGCCGAGAGCCTTGCCCAGCAGGGTGACGTTCATCGAGCCCGAGGTGTCGAGGACGACGCCGAAGGTGCAGCGCGGCGTCTCCTCGGTGGGGAAGTAGCGGCCGGCGCGTGGAATGTCCGGGGTGGACGCCTGCCGCCTGGCAGGGCGGGCGAAGGACCGTACGGGCTCCGGCCGCGGCACGTACTCGTCGAACCAGCGGGCCAGTTGCGCGTCCCACGGCACCGGGGGATGGGCGAGGGAGCGGATCTCCTGGATCAGCCCGGCGGGCAGCAGACCACGCCCGCCGTGCTGGTGAAGATCGAAGCCCTGGACCAGGCCGCGGCGGTAGAAATCGTCCAGATCGGCGTACGGGCGGGCGTCCGCGTGCGGCAGCGCCTCGCCGAGGATGTCGCCGGTGCCCTTGCCGCGCAGGGTCGCGAACCGACGGCGGCGGCGCAGGTCCGTGGCGATGCGGTCGTACACCTCTTCCACCGACAGGTCCTTGAGGTCCGGGTCGTACAGCAGGCCTTCGGGCATCTCGCCGACGCGCATCTCCACGAGCCAGCCGTTCACGACGAAGTCGGCGGCGACGTTGAACAGCAACGAGTCGCGGGCGCCGCAGCGTTCACCGTGGCGCAGGGCGGCGTGCAGCATCTCGTGGGCGAGGATGAACCGCCATTCCTCGTCGGTGAAGGTGCGCAGCGGGTTGATGTAGATCTCCCCGGCGGCCGAGCTGACGGCGGCGACGGAGATGTCCTGGGCGCGGGCGAGTTCGGCGTCGGCGACGACGGTGAGACCCGCCGCGAGGCCACCGAGCAGCGGGTACGAGGAGACGAACCAGTTCAGCGCCCGGTCCCAGGGCCGCTGCGCGAGGCGCTCGCCGGTGGTCCGGTCACGGCGGCCGCCCGCGACGTCCATGGCGGCGGACACGCTGCGGGTGAGCGCGTGCGCGAAGGACGTCTCCCAGTCGGGCACAGCGGTGCTCCACTCCCGCCAGGTCACCAGGACCTGGTCGGGGTGTTCGCCGGCGGTGCCGCAGTGCTCGTAGGCGGCGGGGAGGCCGTCGCGGCGCCAGCGGGCGGCGAGCTGCTCCTCGTCGCCTCCCGGATACGTCCCGGGGAGCCGGTCCGGGGCCCTGCCAACCGGGAACGTGAGCAGGAAGCGGTTGACGACGGTGCAGCGGGCCGCGAGGTCGAACCGGTCGGGCTGCTCGCGCGGGTGGTCCTTGGCGGCAGGTACGTGCCCGAAGCCGAGGTGCAGCAGGCAGTGGGCCAGCGTCCAGGCCCACTCGGACGGCTCCACACGTTTGGTGGGGTGGACGTGGACGGTGCCGTCGGAGTCGACGGCGGCGAGTCCGCCGGCGGGTGTACGGGGGCACTTGGCCTGGCGGCAGAAGTGCGCGCCGACCGCGGCGAACGCAGGGTTGCGCTTGACGAGGGCGAGCCCGGCCGCGAAGGCCTCGGCGGCGGGGTCGGGCTTCTTTTGTTTCGACTTCCTGTTCCGGGACGCCGAGCTCACCGCATGCCCTCCGAAGCACTCGCGTACGGTGCGGTGTTCATCGCCGCGCCTCCACCAGCCGGGGCATGTCGCGGGCGGCTTCGACGAGGAACCAGGCGGGCAGCACGGGCAGGCCGTCGGCGTCGTCCGCGATGACGGTCTGCGCGACCTCGACGGAGATCTCGGCGAGCTGGACGAGCAGCGACTTGGCACGGTAGGCGGTCTGCCGCATGGACGGCGAGACATGCTCCTTCTGGCGCGGCAGCTCCTTCACCAGCCGTCCGCGGAAGGCTTCCGCGAGGTAGTAGAGCAGGTCGCGGTCCTCGAGCCGGGTGGGCCAGGAGGCGTCGCCCTTGAGGATCGCCTCGATCCCGAAGGTGTGGCGCACGATCTTGGCGTAGCCGCAGAAGGACACGGCGTGCGCGGGGGTGAGGGTGCCGTGCACGACCACGCGGAGGGTGTTCTCGTCGATGCCGGGTCCGAAGGAGTGGAGGGCGTCGGACAGCATGTGCCAGGACCGGGGTGTGGAGAACGGCTCCTCGGTCTTGGGCGGCTGGGACCACAGGTGGTCGGGCCGGTCGGTGAGGTAGTCCGTCACCCAGGGATGGATGCCGTGCTCGCCCGCCCACACCAGCCAGTCCGCAGCCGATGCCTGCAGATGGACGTGTGTGAGCCGGTTGACGAGCGCGGACGCGATCGGCCGCGCGAGGGCGTTGTCCGTGGCGCGGTTGCCGGCGCCGATGACGATCGAGCCGGCGGGCAGCTCGTAGGAGCCGATGCGGCGGTCCAGGATCAGCGAGTAGAACGCCTTCTGGACGTCCGGGGAGGCGGCGTTGAGCTCGTCGAGGAACAGGCAGTACGGCTCGTCGCGCGCGATGGACTCGGGCGGGCAGAACACGGACCGTCCGTCCCGGATCTGCGGCACCCCGATCAGATCCTCGGGCGCGAGCTGTGTCCCGAGCAGGCTGACGCACTCCAGCCCGAGCGATTCGGCGAACCTCCGCACGAGCGAGGACTTCCCGATCCCGGGCGCCCCCCACAGGAACACGGGCCGCACGGTGGCGAGCCCCAGCAGCAACTCGGGTACCTGGGCGGGAGTGACGGTGACAGCAGCCTGCACGCGGTGGGTGTTCCTTCGGTGAACTCGCAAGACGATCGGACCCGTTCAGTGTGAGCGGGCCCGCGAGCCGGCGCAGCCGAATTTCCGCCCGCGGGCCGGGCGCGGTGCTGGGTCCGGACGCGTTGTCGCACCCCTCTGCCAGGATCGAGGACATGGACTACCTGCCGTATCCGCCGGTCGAGGCGGACCGGATCGATCCGTTCGACAGTGCACGGACCGATCCGCAGTACGTGATCTTCGGCGGCCACAAGGCCACGTACGCGTTCGCCGATCGCGAGAAGGTCTACGACGGGCATCTGTCGACCTGGATCCCGATGGGCTACAAGATCCTTCGGTACGCGCAGAAGGTGGCCGTCCTCCGGCACGGCGACGTCGTCCGACAGTGGCCGGTGCTGCACCGCAATCCGCGGGTGGACCCGGTGGACCCGCCGCCCGGCACGACGCTGATGCTGGACAACTGGCTGCGCAGCGTCTGCGGCTACCTGATCATGACGGCACCGTGGTCGCCGACGCGGCCGGAGGACGCGTACGACGGCGAGGCCGTGAAGGAAGAGGCGGCCTGCGCCTCGCGCGCGGAGGGCCGGGCGGTCGTCTGGTACGTGTACGACGCCGAGAACTGGCACTGAGCCGGCGGCGGCGCGGGCGTCCCCGCGCCGAGCCGGCGTGCGGTCCGGTGCCTCAGCCGGGCCAGTGCATCCGGGCCGAGCAGCCGGACAGGCGGGATCACGTCCGCCGACAGGCCCTTGCCGCCCACCCGTACGTGGTTAGGCTGCGACCCATGGGCATGAACAACGCTGCACACATGGGCCGGCGTCGTTTCCTCGGCGGTCTCTCGGCTGCCGCAGCGGCCGCCGTGCTTCCCGCATGCCGCGCCGCGGCCACCCCCGAGGCCCCCGTCGCCCGGTCGCCCCGCGGGCCGCGCCCCCTGTATCTCGGGACGTACACCTCCGCCGAGGGCGGCGGCACCGGGATCGGCGTGGCCACCTACGACACGTCGGGACGGATCACCGGGACCGGTGTCATCGAGGGCGTGGCCGACCCCTCGTACCTCGCCGTGCACCCCTCCGGACACACGCTGTACGCCGTCAACGAGCGTGACGACGGTGGTGTGACCGCCGTCCGCCTTGCCGAGGACGGCAAGCACGAGGTGCTCGGCAGCAGTTCCACAGGCGGGGCCGCGCCCTGCCATCTGTCCGTGCACCCGACCGGTCGCTGGCTGCTCAGCGCCAACTACGGTTCCGGCAGCGTCGCCGTCCACCCCATCGACGGCACCGGTGCGCTCGGGGAGCGCACCGACCTCGTCACGCACACGAGTCCGCCGCCCGGGCCGGGGCAGCAGGGCCCGCACGCCCACCAGATCGTCACGAGTCCCGACGGCGGCCATGTCCTCGCCGTGGATCTCGGCAACGACACCGTGTACACCTATCGCCTCGACACCCGCGCCGGAAGGCTCACGGAGGTCTCGCGCGCGACGCTGCGGGCCGGCGCCGGGCCCCGGCACCTCGCGTTCCATCCGTCGGGCCGGTACGCGTATCTCGCCAACGAACTCGACAACACCGTCGTCGCCTGCGCGTACGACGCGAAGAGCGGCACGTTGCGGCCCGGCGAACCGCAGTCGACGGGCACCGAGCCCGGCACCAGCTATCCGGCACAGCTCGTGGTCACCCCGAACGGCGCCTACGCCTACCACGCCAACCGCGGCCACAACAGCCTGACCCGCTACGCCACCGAGGCCGGCGGCTCGCGCCTTCGGCTGCTGGACACGGTCCCGGTCGGCGGCGACTTCCCGCGCCAGATCTCGCTGTCGCCGTCCGGCGACCTGCTGTTCGCTGCGAACCAGCGCTCCAGCACGGTCACCGTGTTCCGCGTGAACGCGCGGACGGGCGAACTCCGGTCGGCGGGACCGGCGTTCGCCGCGCCCGTCGCGGTGTGCGCGCTTCCGCTGTAGCGCGGTTGTCCGGCGGTGTCCCGGCTAACGAGACCAGGTCACGAGGACTCTCGTCCGGAGCGGCGAGGGCGAGAGGGGTCCGTGACCGAGTACCTCGCGGGGTACGCCTGCCCGCAGCATTGCTCGTGTGTCCCGGCAAGCCGGATGGATCCCCGTCCGCTTAATCTGAAACTGTGATCTTCCGCCCGCTCGGCGTTCCGCCGCGGTGCGCCACCGACTGCACCCCTCGTGAACCGAAGGCGTCATGGAACCTGGCCGTTCGCACGAAGGACGTCCGCACGATCTCCGGGACCCCCGGGCTGAAGCCTTACCGGCGCGGGTGCGCCTCGAGCTGCTCGGCGGATTCTCCCTGCTGATCGGTGGCGAACCGGTGGCCGTGCCACCGGCCTCGGAGCGTCTTCTGGCTTTCGTGGCAACGTCCTGCCGCGGAGCTGTTCCCCGGGCTCTGGTCGCCGCGAGTCTCTGGCCCGACGCCCCTGAACGCTGTGCCTACGCGAATCTGCGCTCGGCACTGTCCCGGATGCGTGGCATCGGCCGTACCGCCCTGGATGTCACCCCTTCCAGCGTCTGTCTGGCGCAGGATGTGAGCGTGGATCTCCGGCGGTCCCGAGCGCTGGCAGCCCTTGTCCTCGCCCCTGGCAACTCGACCCACCATCGACGGTTCGGCATTGAGACCGTGACGGACCTGTCCGCAGACCTGCTCCCGGGCTGGTACGAGGACTGGACCGTGCAGGAGGCCGAGGCATGGCGGTACCTGCGGACCCACGCTCTCGGAACGCTGGCGGAGGACTTCATCGCGTCGCGACGGTTCGCCGAGGCAGTCATCGCCGCCCATGCGGCCGTGCGGGCCGATCCGCTCAGGGAGAGCAGCTGCGTGACACTGATCCGGGCTCACCTGGCGGAAGGCAACGCCGCACAGGCGCTACGTGAGTTCGACCGCTACGTGCGGCGCCTGCGCGCCGAGATGGGCCTGGAACCTCCGCCTCGGCTGTGCCGGCTCATGGCGGGGGTGCGCTCCTCGGATGTCCGGTCGGGTCCCCGAGATATGCCGGGACGTGCCGACCGCAGCCGACTGGGCGACGAGCGGCGGCCGACGGTCACGGGCAACACGGGCAACACGGGCCACGGAGGCGGTGTCCCTCCCCGAGCGGTGTGAGACGTCCATGGCGGTCAGCCGTTGGTACACCGGACCGGTTGTCGCGCGGTCAGGCACACGTGAGTGTGCGGGCGCCGGGGCTTGCGTGCAGGGCCACACGGTGGTTCCTGTCAGCGCGCGTTGAGGTGGACGAGGGGGGACCAGGCGGTGCAGAAGGGGGGCTCCGGGCTCCGCCCCGCATCCCAGGGGAGCAGCCGGGACAAGGTCGCCCCACCGCATGCCTCGACGGTGAAGTTCCAGTCGCCCTGGAGGGCATGGAACGTCGCCACCCGGGCGGCGCCTGTGGTGAGCCGCACTTCATGCCAGTCGAAGTCGTTCGGTGTGCTGTACCTCAGGATGTACTCGTTGTAGCCGGTCATGCCCCCGAATCCGCTGCGCGCTGCGTAACCGCCGTAGTAGACCTTCACGGTGTCGGCACACCGGTCGTAGCGCGCACCGAAGTAGGGACTGTCGCTCCACTTGAATCGTCGCGGTGAGCGTCCGGTTGGGGTCCCGCCGCCTCTGGGCGGAAAGCCGTCCGTGAAGCACGATGCCGTCGGAGCGGACGAGACGGAGTGCACCTGACCGGCGTCGGGCGCCATCAGTGGGGCAGCCAGCAGTGCTGCCGTGCAGGCTGCCGTAACCGGAAGGCGACCGTGAAGAAGTCTCCTGGGTCGCTCCGTTCCCCAGGGCAGGAATCGGTGGACACGGCCAGCGTCGCGCGGCCGGCGTGACGGCGGCGTGACAGCGGCGTGACGCGTCCGCGCACGAGCAGGGGCCCATTCGGGCCGATTCGCTGATGCCTCGTCGGGCATGTGCGCAACTCCCTCTTTCGATATCGGACCTAACTGAAATTGCAGTACGCCCAATCGGTGTCTGGGTGAAGGGTGTTGACGCAGTGGTGAGCTGGCCGGATGACGGGGAATTCTTTAAAGAGGAAACGTTTTTTCATCAACTGCTGTGAATTCAAATAAAATTGTTACTCCGTCAACTATCTGCTGTTGCGGCGAATCGGAGACGTATATAGCGTCGAAGTGCCCCAAAAAGGGATGAAAGACGTGCCCTGGGTCGACCCAGTGGCACAGAGAGAGGACGGACACCATGACGACTCCCAACGGCGGTCAGGCCACCGCTGCCCAGGCCCTCGGAAACGTGCTCGGGCAGGGAATGCCGTTTACCGCGCAGAGCGCGGGACAGGCCCCGCCCCAGACCAGTTCGCCCCAACCGCAGCAGATCGACCCGCAGTTCCTCCCCGTACTCGCCTTTCTGGCGCCGGTGATAGCCAGTGCCGCGGAGAGCATCATCAGCAGCCTGGGTGCGCAGCAGGGGCAGCCGCAGGGGCAGGGGGCGGCGCAGCCGCAAGGTGTGAGCCCGCAGTTCTTCCCGGGGTTCCCGGGTCTGGCGCTGCCGTTCGTGCCGAAGCCGGAGAACGTGATCAGTGGCATCGGCAAGATCTTCGGGCTGAGTGCGCCCGAGGGCCAGCCGCAGACGGCCGCCGCCGGCCAGTCGCAGCAGATCGACCCGCAGTTCTTCGAGCTCGTCAAGTTCCTGCCGGGCCTGGTGGAGATCGTCGGCGACGCTGTCAAGAACCTGAGCGCGCCCCAGGGGCAGCCGCAGGGCCTGGGGGCGGCGCAGCCGCAAGGTGTGAGCCCGCAGTTCTTCCCGGGGTTCCCGGGTCTGGCGCTGCCGTTCGTGCCGAAGCCGGAGAACGTGATCAG
>NZ_JBWKCY010000038.1:0-36965 GCF_056436245.1 Streptomyces sp. NPDC043812 | reverse complement strand
CCGCAGTTCTTCGAGCTCGTCAAGTTCCTGCCGGGCCTGGTGGAGATCGTCGGCGACGCTGTCAAGAACCTGAGCGCGCCCCAGGGGCAGCCGCAGATGGCCACCGCCGCCGGCCAGTCGCAGCAGATCGACCCGCAGTTCTTCGAACTCGTCAAGTTCCTGCCGGGCCTGGTGGACATGGTCGGTAACGCCGTCAAGAACCTGAGCGCGCCCCAGGGCCAGCCGTCCTTCTCGCAGCCGCAGGGCGGCACCGGCGCTGTCGGAGCAGGTCAGCCGATGAACGCCGGGGCCGGCTGGAGGTAGGCGTGAGCACCGCAAGCCTCACCGGGGCGGGCCCTGTGCTCTCGCCCGAATCCCGGGATGTTGTGCAAGGCATGTGTGCGGGAGTACTCCGTCGGATCCATCTCTGGCTGCAGCGCGCCGTGCTGGACGTACCGCAACTCGCGGAGGTCGTACCCACGCTCAGGCAGGCGGCCAGGCTGTACGGCGAGGGGCAGTACGAGGAGTGCCTCTCCCAGGTGATGGCCGTGGGGCGGAAGCTCGAGGAATCGCGTGCCGCGCAGCCGACACTGCCGCCGCTGTGAGCCCTGACATGGAGCTCGGGTCGGCCGGCGGTCGGCCCGAGCAGCCCCGCCTCCCCCACATCATCGGCGCCGGTGATCCGGCGGTACTGCGCCTCCTCGCGGCCGAACTGGCCCGTGATCCGGAGGTGACCGTCCGCGGACACCACGGCTCCGCCGAGGAACCGACCCTTCTCCTCATCGACATGACAGCCGCTCACGCGGAGCTGCTACGCCGGGCCAATCCCGCGGTGACGATCGAGGCCGATGCGCCGCTCGAACCGTACGCGTAGCCCTCCCGGACATGGGGGCCATGGTGGAGCGCCTCGACAGGGCGACACCGTGACCCCCGACTTCCCCTCGACACCGCGCCAGGAAAGCGGAGACACCCATGAGTGAGTTCAGCCCCGACACATCGGAACAGGAAAACGAAGTGCGGGAGCGCCCCCTGCGCTGGCTGGTGGCACCACTGCCCGGTGCGGTACTGCCGCAGGGTGTGAGCCCCGTGCCGCCCGAGTCGGTCTTCGACCGGCTCGCAGCCGAAACGGACGTCCAGTTGTGCGGACACATCGTGCCCAGTGAGCGGCTCCAGACTCTGTCGGAGGGCAACGCGTTTCCGGAAGTCGGGATCTTCACGATGACGGAGGAGCGGGCCCGCCGACTCAACCAGGACGTCGAGATCCACGTGGAGCGCGACCGCCGACTGATCTACGGCATGCCCGTGGCGTCCTCGGACGACGCCCAGGTCGTGCAACCCGCAGCCGTGCCACTCCTGGCAAGCACGCTCAGCCTGGCGTTCTCCGTCCGGGGCAGTGACGGCGCTCCGGTGCCGCAGGCGACGGTGTCACTGAGAGGGTCTGCGTGGCCCGCGCAGGGCGTCACCGGCCCGGACGGACGCGTAGTCATCTCCCTCAACGGGGAAACCCCGGGATCGATCAACGCCGTCTACGTCAAGGCCGAGCAGGGTCACTGGGACCGCTGGCTGATGCGACCCCAACTGGTCACCGACGGGGACAACGTGGTCACGTTGGCGCGGCTGGACCAGACCGTGCCGGACTTTCCCGGCCGCCAGATGTTCGGCTGGGGGCAGCGGGCGATGCACCTCGATCGCATTCCGCCCTCCTACCGCGCCCATGGAATCAAGGTCGCGGTCATCGACTCAGGCATCGCGACATCCCACCCCGACCTCGCGGGCCGGGTGGTCGGCGGTGTGGACGCGGCGGAAGGCGGGGACTGGAGCGTCGACGTCATCGGCCACGGAACGCACTGCGCGGGCACGATCGCGGGTGCCGACACCGGTACGGGAATCATCGGCTCCGCCACGGAAGCCGAGATTCATGCGTGCAGGATCTTCCCCGGCGGACGCATCAGCGCCCTGCTCGCCTCCCTGGACTACTGCATCGAGCACAACATCGATGTGGTCAACCTCAGCCTCGGCACCGGGGAGCACTCGCCGCTGGTCGCACAGAAGATCGCGGCGGGCCGCGGCATCGGCATGGCGTGCATCGCCGCCTCCGGGAACAACGGCACTGACCAGGTCCTCTTCCCGGGATCACTCGACACTGTGCTGACCGTCGCCGCCATGGGCAAGATGGGCGAGTGCCCGGAGGACAGCTCCCACGCCTTCCAGGTGTTCGGCGAGCCCACCGCCGAGGGCTACTTCTCCGGGAAGTTCAGCTCCCACGGCCCGGCGGTCGATGTCTGCGCTCCCGGAGTGGCGGTCATCTCCTCGGTGCCGCCGCAGGGGTACGCCGCGCAGGACGGGACGTCGATGGCGGCCCCCCATGTCGCGAGCCTTGCCGCCCTGACACTGGCACACCACCCCGACTTCCAGGAGCAGTTCGCCACCCGCAACGAGGCTCGGGTGGAGCGGCTGTTCCAGATTCTGCGGGACAGCTGCGATCCGCTCGACTTCGGTGACCCGCGCCGCTCCGGCGCCGGGATGCCCAACGCGGTGCGTGCGCTCGGGCTGGAGTCCGGCACGTTGCTCGGCGCGGCCGCCGCGCCGGAGACCGGGAGCTTCACCCGTTCCTCCGCCGCAACGGCGGTGGAAGAACTCGGGCAGGAGCTTGCACGTATCGGCATCTCCTGATGGCTTCCCGCCGCTGACGACCGGGCCGCGTGCACGGACACGAGGAGGACAGCATGGACGGGACGGGCGACCAGACGGAGAGCAGGATCCAGAAGATCCGGGCATGGGCCGGCCTGCTCGTCGTAGGCGTGGGAGACCTGGCCATTTCGGCGGCGGCGATCTGGGGCGTCACCAATGTGGACGGTTCCGATGCCGTTGCGGTCCTCACCAGCGCGTTCACCGCGATCAGTGCCATGACGACCGCATACTTCGGCATCCGCGCCGCGACGAACGCGGCCCAATCCGGCGGGGTTCAGCCCTTGGCTCCCCTGGGGCCCCTGTCGGCGCCTCCACCCGCCCCTCCGCCGGTCGGCCGTGCGACGACCGGCCCGTGACCACGGAGAGGTCCAACGCGGGCCGCCCCGCTGCGACTCGAGGAAGGTGTTTCCCATGTCATGGAGAGTTGCGCACAGCCTGGATGTGCTGCTGCGCCAGATCGACGGGAGATTCCCCCACCGCGACAGGGCGAGCGACGGGGCTATCGGGGACGCGGACCACCAGAAACGCGACAGTGACCACAACCCCTGGTACGGGCCGGGCATCGTCACCGCGAGGGACTTCACGCACGACCTGGTGAACGGCGTCGACATCGGCCCCTTCACCCGTGAACTGGCCGACACGCGGGACCGGAGGATCAAGTACATCATCGCCAACGGACTGATCCTGGACTCGCGGTCCTGGCAGTGGAATCCGTACAACGGCACCAATCCGCACACCCGGCACTTCCACCTGTCCGTCGTGGCCGATCCGGTCTGCGACGACAGCAGCCCGTGGGCCGTCCCGACGCTCGGGGAGGTGCCGAGCGACGGGGACGACGACGCGAGCCGGGCGATGTTCACGACCTGGGGGACCTCGGTCAACGTCCGCGCAGCGCCGCGTCTCGACGCTGCTGTCGTCAGGATCCTGCCCGGGCCCACTCGGGTCCACGTCCAGTGCCAGACGCATGGCGACCTCGTTCGTGCCGCGGGCCTCACCAATGACGCCTGGTCCTTCGTCCCGGACCTGGGCGGTTACGTGTCCAACATCTTCGTGGACCATCCCGATGCCTGGCTGCCAGGCGTCGACGAATGCTGAGTCCGGCCGTTCCGTGGGACGGCGCCGAGAGGAGCCCGCGATGCACCAGAGCGTGAGAGAAGCGTTCATGCCGTTCAGCAAGCCGCTCGAGGGTCGCCTCGACTTCATGTACCTGGACGTGAAGGGCCTCGTGTCCACCGGCGTGGGCAATCTGCTGGATGCCGACGACCCGTCGGCCTTCGGCAGCAACCCGACCCCACTCCCCGACATTTTCACCCTGGACTGGTTCGACAAGGACACCCGCGCACCGGCGGACCAGGCCGAGATCGAGGAGGAGTACCGAAAGGTCAAGTTCAGTGGGACGGCCCTGGCCACGACAGATCAGAAGGGGTCCGTGACACGGCTGCGGATCTCTCAGCAGGCGATCGACGCGCTCGTGACGCGCAAGCTGGACTCCTTCGAGAACTCCCTGCGGGGACGCGAGATGTTCGCGGGGTACGACGGATGGCCGGCCGACGGACAGCTCGGCCTCCTCAGCATGGCCTGGGCCATGGGCCCGCTCTTCCGCTTTCCGAAGTTCCAGGCCGCCGCCGCGTCCGGGGACTGGCTGACCATGGCGCAGGAGTGCAGGATGACGGAGGCCGGAAACCCGGGGATCATCCCGCGCAACGTGCGAAACGGTCTGCTCTTCACCCTCGCGGGCTGGGTGACGACCCTCCCGGACGGTGATCTCGGCAGGCTCGTGTTCGACCCCGTGCGCAGGCTCGACGACGGCATGCGCTCAGGGGATCATCCCGTTCCGCTGAACCTGACGATCGGGCTGCAGACGGCACTGGAGACACTCGACTCCGACCCCAATGGGCTCGACGGAATCGTGGGGAAGGGGACCCGAGCTGCCCTCACCAAGTTTCAGGCATCGCTGGGGCTCACGCAGACGCCCGGGGTGTCCGGCATTGCCGACGTCCCAGAGGAAACCGTGGTCGCACTGCGGGCCGGACTCGACGCCAGGGGGGTCGCCTGCTTCCCCTGAGCCACAGCGAGCGGCCCGCGCCTTCGGCTGCTGGTCACCCTCCGGGGCGTTCACGAATCGGCGCTCCAGCACGGTGACGGTGTTTCCGGGTGATAGCAAGGGCGGGCGAACCGGTGTCGGCGGGACCGGTGTGCAGCTCACCGGTCGCGGTCTGCGGGCTGCCGCTTCAGTGGCGGGGGCTTATCGACGGCCTCCGACGGGTGGCGTCATGGTGGCGCCACAGTCGCAGGGCGGAGGCCTTCACCGGCAGGGCGCTTACGACGGCGCCCTGCCGAGGCGGGCGACCGCCCACGTCGCCCGGGCCGGCAGCTCGCCGAGCGACGCACGGAAGTGCTTGGCGATCGTGCGCAGCAGGACTTTGCCGTGGGTCATCGTCTCCAGGGCGAGGTCGCTCTCGCCCGCCTCGACGGCCGCGAGCACGAGCTCCAGATGCTGCTCGGTGATCGACCGGCCCAGTGCCAGGCGGTGCCACCGTGACGCCGTGCCGTCCGGTGCGGTGCCACCGAGTCCGACAGCCGCGCGTGTCCGTTCCAGTGCCCGCCGTGCCGCCGGCAGATCACCCTTGAGGCGTTCCAGCCGGGCCAGGATGTGGGCTTCCACCGCCACGTCCCAGGCCCTGTCCTGCAGTGACACCAGATTGAACTGGGCGCGTGCCGCCTGACCGTAGTCACCGAGCCCTTCCAGCGCCCGGCTCAGTTGCTTCAGCCGCTCGGCGTGCGGGCCCGTGTCGGCGAGCATGCGGATCAGTGCCACCCGGGCGTGCTCGATGCGGCCCTGGCGGCGGGCCAGCTCGATCCAGGTGAACTCGCTCTCCGCCGTGGGGTCTTCGCCGTAATGCTTCGCGTCCATGTCGCGGGCCCACTCGACGGCCCCGGCGGCGTCCGTGAACCACCCGCCGACGGCCTCCCGGAGCAGCGCCACGTCCTCCGCGTGCCCGTGCATGCCCACCAGTGCCGCCGCCAGCCGCTGCTCCTCGAACCGCTCGGTCCGCTCGGTGTTCCCGCCGCCCAACAGGAAGCGCAGCAGCGGTAGATCGCTCCCTCTGCGGTCGTACTGCGCCGCCCTCACCACTCCGGCCCGCAGCACCGGGTCCGCGCCCACCTCCGCCCAGGCGCCGGGCGCGCCTGCGCGCATCCGCCCCAGCGCCTTCCGCCCCGGCGCGAGGGCCACATCGCGCAGAGAGTGGCGCGCCGGGTCGCCGGGCAGGCGGTACGCCAACAGCTCCCGGGAGTTGAGCAGCACGTAGTGCGGCTCGGTGCGCCGCGTGGCCGACTCCATCATCGCGGCGAGTTCCACGAGAGGCCGGTCGGGCAGGTCCAGTCCGGCGAGCAACGCCGCCCGCTGGGCGTCCAGTTCGGGGGCGAACTCCTCCCGCGCCTCGTCGTCCCCCTCGCGGACCGCGGCCGACAACTGCGCCTCGTCGAGGTCCGGGGTGATGCCCTCGCACCACTCCGGCAGCCTGATGAGGATCTCCAGCGCCTCGGTGACACTGCCGGCGAGCAGGACCGCCTCGCCCTCGGAGGACGCGTGCAGCACCGCACCGTCCTCGCAGACGAAGTACGTGCCCCCGGTGTCGTCCCCGGCCACCGGCTCCAGCGGCGCTCCCGACGCCAGATGCACGTCCTCCACGTGGCAGGCGCGACCGATGTCGAAGTCGAAGGGGAAGGCGGCCAGTTCGGCCAGGTCCGGGCACTCACGCAGCCGTTCGAGAGCAGGGTCGGTCATGCGCCCGCAGCCTACTTGGGCTGCAGCAGGTCCCACTTGTTGCCGTACAGGTCCTCGAAGACCGCGACCGATCCGTACGGCTCGTGCCGTGGCTCCTCCAGGAAACGCACGCCCGCCGCGGTCATCCGTGCGTGATCGCGTGCGAAGTCGTCGGTGTGCAGGAAGAAGCCGACCCGGCCGCCCGTCTGGGCGCCCGTGCTCGCGCGCTGGGCGTCGTCGCCGGCGCGGGCCAGCAGCAGGCCCGTGCCGCCGGCGGCACCGGGCGGGCGGACCACCACCCAGCGTGTGGAGTCCCCGCGGTCCGTGTCCTCGACCAGATCGAAGCCGAGGGCGTCGGTGTAGAAGGCGATGGCCTCGTCGTAGTCGCGGACGACGAGGGTGACCAGGGCGATGAACGACATGTGTCCACGTTATACGTATGACCGGGATGGGACAATCCTCGGCATGCCCGCCCAGCCGCTCCCGCCGCACCTCCTGGACCGCGCACGCGCCCTCGCGGAGCCCGGCCGCCGCCGCATCCTGGGCCTTGCCGGCGCTCCCGGCGCCGGCAAGTCCACCCTCGCCGCCCGTCTCGCGGCCGCTCTGGACGGCCTCGCCGTCCTCGTGCCCATGGACGGCTTCCACCTCGCCCAGCGCGAGCTGGAACGCCTCGGCCGCGCCCACCGCAAAGGCGCCCCCGACACCTTCGACGCGGCCGGCTACGCCGCCCTGCTCGTCCGGTTGCGCGAACCCGAGCAGGGCACGACCGTCTATGCGCCCGCCTTCGACCGGTCGTTGGAGGAGCCCGTCGCGGGCAGTGTCCCGGTGGCCGCGGACGTCCCGCTCGTCGTCACCGAGGGCAACTACCTCCTCCACGACGAAGGCCACTGGGCGCGTGTCCGCCCTCTCCTCGACGAGGTGTGGTTCCTCGAACTCGACCAGGAGATCCGGGTGGGCCGCCTGGTCGACCGGCATGTGCGGTACGGCAAGGAGCGCCCCCGTGCCGAACGCTGGGTGCGGGAGTCGGACGAGCCCAACGCGCGGCTGATCGGCCGCGGCCGGGACCGCGCGGACCTCGTGGTCGCGATGCGGTAGTGGAAGGGCCCCCATCCCGCCGTTCACCTGCGCTCGGTAGGCTCGAAGGAAGGACACGGGGTGCGTACGGAGGGCGGTCGGCGTGGGGTTGTTCCGGCGGGGGCCGAAGCGTGACGGACGAGATACGCCGCGCGACCCCGAATTCGCCTTCTTCTCCGTCGACGAAGGCGCGCGTTTCCGCGGCTACGTGCGCGAGGCGTTCGCCGAACAGGGCCTGGAAGTGACCGTCTACGCGGACATGGTGTCCGACAGCGCGGGCCGTCAGTTCGGCCTCGGGAACCTCGCGGCCGTCTGCCACAACGACGAACGCGCACCACGTTCCTGGTCCGAACTGGTCCACCAGCATGTCGGCATGGTGCTGCGCACGATGGACGCCCCGTCCGCACTGGAGACCCTGTCCGCCGAGCAGATCCGCGCCCAGCTCTATCCGCGTGTCATAGGCGGCGAGGGGCTCGACGCGAAGAACTTCGCCTACGCCCGCCAGGTCGCCCCGGGCCTGTTCGAGATCCTCGCGCTCGATCTCCCCGAGAGCGTCATGATGCTCACCGACGAGGCGCTCGAACCGCTCGGTGATCTGCCCTACTTGCGCGACCAGGCTCTCTACAACCTCCGCGGACTGCCCGTCGAGGCACACGAGACCGTCGCGGACACCGAGGGCATGCGCTTCGAGGTCGTGCTCGGGGACTCGTTCTACACCGCGAGTCGGGTTCTGGCGCTGGAGTCCGTCGTCCGGCAGGTCACCGGCGAGGAGCTGACGGCCGACGGCGCGCTCGTCGCCATGCCGTTCCGTCACCAGCTCGCCTTCCACGCCATCCACGACACCGGCATGGTCGCCGCCCTGAACGCCATGGCGTCGTTCGCCGCCACCGGCTACGAGGACACCCCCGGCGCGATCAGCCCGTACGTCTACTGGTGGCGCGACGGGACCCTCACCCAGCTCAGCGACCGCGACGAGGAGGGCGAAGGGCTGAAGATCATGATCGGGGAGGAGTTCCACGCCCTGCTGGAACGGCTCGTCGCCGAGGAGAACGGGCCGGGAGCCGACGAGGCCTGACCGCGGCTCGCGCAGCACCACCGGCCCGAGGAGGATGGCGGGCAGGACGGTCCGATCCAGAAGGCAGGGCGGTCGAGCAGGAGACCGCAGTCCAGGCAGGAGGCCCCATGACCAGCACGCCGACGCCGTTCACCGCCGACGACTACCGCGCGAGGATGACCCGGGCGGCCGAGGCCGCCGACGACGCGGGGCTCGACGGGGTGCTCGTCGCGCCCGGACCCGATCTGATCCACCTCACCGGCTACCGTCCCGTGGCCACCGAACGGCTCACCGTTCTCGTGCTCCGTGCCGGCGAGGACCCCGTCCTCGTCGTGCCCACCCTGGAGGCCCCCGACGCCGAGGGGGCCACCGGCGCCCCCGCGCTGACCGTGCGCGACTGGACCGACGGCAAGGACCCGTACGCCGCCGTCGCACCGATGCTCGCCCGCTCCGGCCGCTTCGCGGTCAGCGACAACACGTGGGCCATGCACCTGCTCGGTCTGCAGGGGACTCTTCCGGCCACCTCGTACATCCCGCTCACCGAGGCGCTGCCCATGCTGCGCGCGGTGAAGGACGCGCACGAACTCGCCCGGCTCGAGGCGGCCGGGGCCGCGGCGGACCAGGCGTACGGGGAGATCCTGAAGGTGCCGTTCGCCGGCCGCAAGGAGACCGACGTGGCCGCCGATCTCGCGGCGCTGCTGCTGCGGTTCGGGCATTCGCAGGTCGACTTCACCGTCGTCGGCTCCGGACCCAACGGCGCCAATCCGCACCACGAGGCGGGCGACCGCGCCATCGTGCACGGCGACATGGTCGTGCTCGACTTCGGCGGCCTCAAGCACGGCTACGGCTCCGACACCACCCGAACCGTCCATGTCGGTGAGCCCTCCGTCGCCGAACAGCACATCCACGACGTGGTGCGCGAGGCGCAGCAGGCGGGGGTCGACGCGGTGGTCCCCGGAGCTGCCTGCCAGGACGTCGACCGGGCGGCCCGCGAGATCATCGAGGAGGCCGGGTACGGGGATCTGTTCATCCACCGCACCGGCCACGGCATCGGTGTCACCACCCACGAGCCGCCGTACATGATCGAGGGCGAGGAGCAGCCGCTCGTGCCCGGCATGTGCTTCTCGGTGGAGCCGGGGATCTATCTTCCCGGGCGCTTCGGTGTCCGGATCGAGGACATCGTCACGGTCACTCAGGACGGCGCACGGCGCTTCAACACCACCTCGCGCGAGATGGCGGTCGTCGAGTAGCCGCACCGGGCCGGGGCGTGAGCGCTCCGGAGGGAACGGCGATCACGCGTCTGCGAGCACCACACAGCTCTCCGGCGACAGCCGCAGCACGCCGTCCGCGTCCGGCGGCTGCACCTTCCCCCAGGCCGCCGCGATCCTGCCGCCACCGCCCAGCGGGATCTCGGCGGGCGCCGCGGACAGATTGACCGCGACCCGCAGATCGCCGCGCCGGCAGGCCAGCCAGCGTGCCTGCTCGTCGTACGCGACCTTCACCGCGGCCATGTCCGGATCGGTGAGGTCCGGCAGTGTCCGACGCAGGGTGATCAGTTCCCGGTACCAGGTCAGCAGGCCCGCGTGCGGCTCGCGTCCGCGTTCCGCGCGGTCCAGGCACGAACGGTCCCGGGTCGCCGGCGACTGCGGGTCGGGGATCTGCTCGGCGGGCCAGCCGTGCTCCCCGAACTCCCGCCGCCGGCCCGCCCGTACGGCCTCGGCGAGCTGCGGGTCGGTGTGGTCCGTGAAGTACTGCCAGGGTGTGCCCGCCCCCCATTCCTCACCCATGAACAGCATCGGTGTGTACGGCGCGGTCAGCACCAGGGCGGCCGCGCAGGCCAGCAGTCCGGGGGACAGGGCGGCCGAGAGCCGGTCGCCCAGCGCCCTGTTGCCGATCTGGTCGTGCGTCTGCGCATAGGCGAGGAAACGGTGCGCGGGTGTGGTGGTGATCTCTACGGGCCGGCCGTGGGTACGCCCGCGGAACGTGGAGTACGTGCCGTCGTGGAAGAAGGCGCGGGTCAGTGTCTTGGCGAGCGCGGCCATGGGGGCGCCGGCGAAGTCGCCGTAGTAGCCCTGGGATTCGCCGGTCAGCGCGGCGTGCAGCGCGTGGTGGAAGTCGTCGTTCCACTGGGCGTGCAGACCGAGGCCGCCCGCATGCCGGGGGGTGGTCGTGCGCGGGTCGCACAGATCGGACTCGGCGATCAGGAACAGCGGCCGGCCGAGGTCGTCGGCGAGGTCGTCGACGGCGGTGCCCAGTTCTTCGAGGAAGGTCAGCGCCCGGGTGTCGGCCAGGGCGTGCACCGCGTCGAGGCGCAGGCCGTCGATCCGGTAGTCCCGCAGCCAGGCGAGCGCGCTCCCGAGGAAGTAGGCGCGCACCTCGTCGGACCCGGGGGCGTCAAGGTTGACGGCCGAGCCCCAGGGGGTGTGGTGGGTGTCGGTGAAGTACGGGCCGTAGGCGGGCAGATGGTTGCCGGACGGACCGAGGTGGTTGTGGACGACATCCAGCACCACGCCGAGACCGTGTCTGTGCGCCGTGTCGACAAAGCGTTTCAGTGCCTCGGGGCCGCCGTACGGCTCGTGCACCGCCCATGGGGCCACCCCGTCGTAGCCCCAGCCGTGCGCACCGGGGAACGGGCACAGCGGCATCAGTTCCACGTGCGTGATCCCCAGCTCGGCCAGCTCCCCGAGGTGTGCGGCGGCCGCCTCCAGGGTGCCCTCGTGGGTGTAGGTGCCCACATGCAGCTCGTACAGGACCGCTCCCTTGAGCGCCCGCCCGGCCCATTCCCGCTGCCAGACGAAGGTGCCGTGGTCGACGACGGCGCTGAGGCCGTCCGGGCCGTCGGGCTGGCGGCGCGAGCGGGGATCGGGATGCACGGCCCCGCCGTCCAGCGCGAAGCCGTACCGTGCGCCGTCCTCCGCGGGGGCCTCGGCGAACCACCAGCCGGCCCGCCCCTGCGCCCGCTCCATCGGGAGCTCCTCGCCCTCCAGCCACAGCGTGACCCGCTCCTCGGCCTGCGGCGCCCACACCTCGAACAGCAGCACTGGCGTCCCCTCGTCCTCGATGCCGTTCCCGTCGATCCCGTACGTCCCGACCATCCTGGCAAGATCGGGGTCTTCTGGCGGTGTGCTTGGGCCATTAAGGTCACGAACCATGCCGACACCGACGGAGCCGCTGCCCGCTTTTCCGCCCGGCTTCCTCTGGGGAGCCTCGGCGTCCGCCTTCCAGACCGAGGGTGCGGCCGACGCCGACGGCAAGGGGCCCTCCGGCTGGGACGCCTTCGCCGCCCGAGGCCGGATCAAGGACAGCGCCGACGCCGCACGAGGCACGGGTTTCTACGAGCGCTACCGCGAGGACGTCGCCCTGCTCGCCGGACTGGGCGCCGACGCGTTCCGCTTCTCTGTCAGCTGGCCTCGCGTGGTCCCCGGCGGCAGCGGCCCGGTCAACACCCGCGGCCTCGACTTCTACGACCGGCTCATCGACGAACTGTGCGCCCACGGCATCACTCCCGCCCCGACGCTCTATCACTGGGACACCCCGCTCCCACTGGACGAGGCCGGCGGCTGGCTGAACCGCGACACGGCGCAACGGTTCGCCGAATACGCCGCGGCCGTCGCCGAACGCCTGGCCGACCGCGTACCGATGTGGATGACGGTCAACGAACCCGCCGAAGTCACCCTGCTCGGCTACGCACTCGGCGAGCACGCCCCCGGCCGGCAGCTCCTCTTCGACGCACTGCCCGCGGCCCACCACCAGTTGCTCGCCCACGGCCTCGCCGTCCAGGCGCTGCGCGCCGCCGGCGCGGACCGCATCGGCGTCGCCGTCTCCCACTCGCCCGTGTGGACCGCGGGGGAGACCGAGGAGGACCGTTTCGCCGCGGAGCTGTACGACACGGTCACCAATCGCCTGTTCGCCGACCCCCTTCTCCTCGGCGCCTACCCCGACGAGAACTTCGCCGCCCTGATGCCGGGCACGGTCGCCGACGACCTCGCCGTCATCGCGCAGCCGCTCGACTTCTACGGCGTGAACTACTACCACCCCATGCGCGTCGGCGCGCCCGCCGAGCAGGCCCTCGACGGCTTCGCCGGAGTCCCCATGCCCGCCGGGCTCCCCTTCGGGCTGCGGGACATCGAGGCGGCCGAGCACACCGACTTCGGCTGGCCCGTCGTGCCCGACGGACTGCGAGAACTGCTCGTCACCCTGAAGGACCGCTACGGCGATCGCCTGCCACCCGTCGTCGTCACCGAGAACGGCTGCTCCTACGACGGCCTCGACGACGGACGCCGTATCGCCTTCCTCGACGCGCATCTGCGCTCGCTGCACGAGGCGATGAGCGCCGGAGTCGACGTACGCGGCTACTTCACCTGGTCGCTCACCGACAACATCGAATGGGCCGAGGGCGCGGCGCAGCGCTTCGGTCTCGTCCACATCGACTACGAGACGCTGCGGCGGACGCCGAAGGCCTCGTACGGCTGGTACCGGGACACCATCGCCGCGCAGAAGAACCGGTGACGCGGGGATGTCCGGGGGCCGCCCGGACATCCCCGCCGCATCAACGGCCCGCTGCGGGAACGAAGTTGATCCGCTCCCGTGCGACGGGATGGCCCGCCTTCGCGAAGTTCGCCGCCATCGGGAAGTTGCCCTGGTCGGTGGCGCCCGCGATGAACTCGGCGCCCCGCTCGGCGAGGAAGCGCGTGCACTCGACGAGCAGGTCGAAGGCGTAGCCCCGGCCGCGCTGCTCCGGTACGACCCCGATGAAGCCGATGCACGGCCCCGCCGGGTTGTGCGCCGGGATGTGGATGCCCGCCAACTCGCCGCCGGGCGTCCGGGCGACCTGCCACCACTCGCGCGGCGAGGGGCACCAGTGGAAGAAGTCCAGCTCCTCCTGCGCAGCCTGGTCGAGGCCGCCCTCGGCGACGGCACGCAGGGCATGCGCGTCCAGCGTCGCGGAGTGGATGCGCTTCAGCGCGTCGAAGAACACGGCGTCGTCCGGCTCCGGCGCGAACACGAGCCGTCCGGGACTGTCGGGCAGACCGCACTCGGGCGTCCAGCGGTACATGAACCGCTCGACCAGAACCTCGTAACCGGCCGCCTTCGCCGCACGGATACGGGTCTCACCCGCCGCCCGGGTCACCGGGTCGTCGCGCCACCCGGCGGGCAGATTCATCTCCAGCTCGACCTGGAAGGGGGAGGTGCGCAGCAGTTCGGTGCCCGCGTCCTCCTCGCCGTCGGCGACGTCGAACCAGTTGATGTTCAGGGGTGCTTCGTCGTCGGGGGCGCCCCACCAGGCGCCGCGGGCGACGACCTTGCCGTCGCGCAGGGCGACGCGCTTCCACTCGGGGCGATGCACGTTGCGGGCATGCGCCTCGGCTGCGCGGAGCGGGTCGGGCAGGGTGTCGAAAAGGTGGGCGTCGCTCTCGTCGAGCGCGCGAATGACCAGATCGGTCATGAGGAAGTCCTCCGGGAAGAGATGTGCGTGAAACGCTCCCGGTCAGACAGCGAACGCCGGACGGGCGGGGCGGGAGCGCGGGAATCGTGTGGACTGCACGGCACTCGCCTCCTTCCGTCGTCTCGGGCGTCGTCGATCACCCTAGCCCGGCAGGTCCGCCGCGGTCCAGGGCATTCTCCGCCCGCACTCGGCCCCAACTCCCCGCCGCCGGACCGGAATCCTTCCTTCCGTGCAGGTCAGAGCCGCGACGTCGGACGGCGGAACGCTTCTTCTTCTGGACACCTCGGGTACTTCGGCCCGACAATCTGGAATGTGACGTCCTCCTCCGAGTTCCACACGTATCCCGCACGGCTGTCGGACGCCGAGCGCGAGCGTGTCCTCGGCGTGCTCAGAGAGGGTGCCGCCCAGGGCAGGCTGTCCCACGAGACCTTCGTGCACCGCATGGAACTGGTCCTGGCCGCCCGGCGGCCGGAAGACCTCGACGCCCTCACCGCCGACCTCGCCGAGGAGAGCCGCTGGTCGCGTCGCCTCTATGCCGCGGTCGGCCGCATCTCGGCGTTCTCCGTCCGGCTGCGCAGGGCCTGGCAGGCGGAGAAGCTGCCGCCGCTGCTCCTCCCCGAACCGGGCCCGCACAGGCTGCGCATCGGCCGCGACCCCGTCAACGGACTACGGCTGAGCCACGACACGGTCTCGCGACTGCACGCCGAACTGAGCCACCAGGGCAAGGTGTGGGTCCTGCGCGACCTCGGCTCCACCAACGGCACCACCGTCAACGGCCGTCGGCTGACCGGCTCGATCGTCGTCCAGGACGGCGACATGGTGGGCTTCGGCAGCATGAGCTTCCGCCTCACCACACGCTGACCCCCACGGACCCCCCCGCGGAACCTCAGGCCGGGCACCCCCAGCCGGCGGGGTGGGGACAGCCCCCGGGACTGACACCTGCGCTCCCCAGCGACTTGGACACACTCTGACGCGACGCTGATCACGCACGACGAACACGTCCTGATCAGCTGTTCCAGGGGAGGTGCCCGATGCCGGGCAGAGTTCCGATCACGGTCCGCAGCGCACGATGGTGCGCCACCCATCCCGGGCGGGCGGTGGTGGCCTGGATCGCCTTCGTCGTGCTGTGCATCGGTGCGGGGGCCGCCACGGGCACCAACAAGGGCACGTTCGAGGACTTCTGGGTGGGCGAAGCGGGACGCGCCGAGGCGATCGCCGCCGACAGCGGACTGACCCCCGCGCCCGTCGAGCAGATCCTCATCACCGCACCCGACGGCGCACGACTCGACAGGGCCGGCGCGGACGCGGCGGCGCGGGAGACCGTCCGGCGGATGGATCCCCTGCCCGCGGTCGTCGACGTCGCCGCGCCGCGACCCTCCCGCGACGGCACCGCGCTCATGGTGGCCGTCACCCTGCGCGGCGACAAGGAGAGCGCCAAGGAGGACGTCGACGCGCTGCTGCGGGAGACCTCGGCCGTGCAGAAGGCCCATCAGGACCTGCGGATCGAGCAGACGGGCAGTGCGTCCATCTCGAACGGTGTCAACGACAAGCAGGGACAGGACCTGCAGCGCACCGAGATGATCAGTCTGCCGGTCACCTTCGTCATCCTGTTCGTCGTCTTCGGCGCGGTGCTCGCGGCCGGGATCCCCGTACTGCTCGCCCTCACCGCCTTCGCGGGTGCCGTGGGCCTTTACGGCGTGGCCTCGTGGGCCTTCCCCGACGCGGGCGGCGCCGCGCTCAGCGTCATCTTCATGCTCGGCATGGCCGTCGGCGTCGACTACTCGCTCTTCTACCTCAAGCGCGCTCGGGAAGAACGCGAACGCAGCGGCGGGACGATCAGCCACGCCGCCGCCGTCGAACTCGCCGCGGCCACCTCGGGCCGCGCGGTCGTCGACTCCGGTCTTGCCGTGGCCCTCTCGCTCGGCGGCCTCTATCTGATGGACGACGTCATCTTCTCGTCCATCTCCACCGGGGCGATCCTCGTCACGCTGGTCGCGGTCGCCGGATCGCTCACCGTACTGCCGGCACTGCTCGCCAAGCTCGGCCACCGCATGGACGGCCGGCGAACGCGCCGGCGTCGCGGCCTCCGGCAGGGGGTCGGCCGGGGCCAAGGGCGCGCATGGGAAGCGATGTTGCGGCCTGTCATGCGCCGACCGCTCGCCACCCTGCTCGTCGGTACCGCCGCGACCGCGGCACTCGCTCTGCCCGCGGTCACCATGAACCTCGGCACGGAGGGCAAGGAGACCTTCCCCGACAGCGTCGCGGCCGTCGCCGCGTACGACCGGCTGACCCGCGCCTATCCCTCCGAAGGCACCGCCCACCTCGTGCTCATGAAGGGCGACGATCCGGCCGCCGCGCTGGCCCGCCTCGCCGAACGCGCCGAGGGCGACCCGCTGTTCGCCGTCGAGACCGCCGCCCCGGCGACAGCGGTCGCCGAGGGCGGCCGCACCGCACTGCTGCGGCTCCCCGTGCCGTACACCCAGAACTCCGAGGAGGCGTCCCGGTCCCTGGAGCGGCTGCGCGGGGAACTGATCCCGGCGACGCTCGGTGCCGTGCCGGGTGCCGAGTACGCGGTCAGCGGCGAGATCGCCGCCGGCGCGGACTACGCGGAGCACCAGGAGGAGCGGCTGCCACTCGTCATCGCCTTCGTCTCCGTGGCGACGCTCGCGATCATGTTCTTTGCGTTCCGGTCCCTCGTCCTCGCGGCGCTCGGCGTCCTGCTCAACCTCGCCACCGTGATGGTCTCCTGGGGCGTTCTCACCCTTGTCTTCCAGGGCACCTGGGCAGAAGGACTGCTCGGCTTCGAATCGCTCGGATTCGTCGGATCCCGTACGCCGTTGATGGTGTTCGCGATTCTCGTCGGGCTCTCGACCGACTACCAGATCTTCGTGGTGAGCCGGATCCGGGAGGCCGTGAGCCGGGGTGTGCCGACCCGGCAGGCGGTGGTCGAGGGGATCGCCGGTTCGGCGAGTGTGGTGACCAGCGCAGCCGTGATCATGGTGTCGGTGTTCATCAGCTTCCTGTTCATCGACCGGATCGAGATGAAGCAGATCGCGGTCGGCCTGACGGTGGCGGTGCTCTTCGACGCGCTGGTGCTGCGGGCGCTGATCCTGCCCGCCGCGCTGGCCATGCTGGGCGAGCGGTCCTGGTGGCCGGTCGCGCCCGGCAGGCAGAACCCCGGCGTGGTGACCGGAGCGGCGAACACCTCGGCCGATCGCCCGTTGGCGCGTACGGACTGAGGGCCGCACGGACCGAGGCCGCGGGCCGCGGCTGACTCGGATGGGCCGTGCCTGACCCGGGTGGGCCCGCGTCTGACTGCCGAACGCCGAACGCCGAACGCCGAACGCCGAACGCCCCCGCACCGGCCGCGAGCCGACGTCCTTCCGGGGCGTCGGACGGGCCGGCGCGGCGGCGGCTTTCGTCCCGCTGCCGCAAGCCTTCCGCCCGCATCCCGCACCGGCAGCGACATCACCCGAACGGGGGTACGCGGACTGCGGCGACACCACCGGGGTGGTCGCCTGAAGGAAGCCGTGCGCCACGAGGAGCCGCGGCAGTGACAGGGGAGCAGCCACATGCACGCGGACATGCGCCCGACGCCCGAGCCCACAAGGCCCGGAACCCCGACCGACCCGGCCACCCCGACCGATCCGAGTGCCCCGGCCACCCCCACCCCCACCGCCCCGCGCCGCGGAGCGCTCCTGCCGGGGCTGCCCACGGGGAACGAGGACGATCTGTACGAGGGCTATCGCCGACTGCGCGAGGACCATCCCCTCACCTATGACGCTTCCGTCGGCGCCTGGCTGCTGAGCCGCTACTCCGATGTCGCCACCGCCCTCACCGACCTGCGCTTCACCCACGGCCATCGGCCCGGCGACGTCGGATGCGAGACCCATCTGGCGCCGGTCCCGCAGGCCCTCCGCGAGATCGTCCAGCGCACCGCGTACGTCCTCGCCAGACGCATGGCCGGCCGTGAGCAGGTCGACCTCGTCGAGGAGTTCTGTCGATGGCTGCCGTCCGGAGCCGTCGGCGTGCGCGGCAGGACAGCGGGCCGGGCGCTGCTGGCCGGGCGCTGCGTGGCCCAGGTTTCCGTACGGGAGAAGGCCCTCGCGTCGTTCTTCGCCAATGTCCTCGACCACCCGGACCGGATGGCGGCGCTGCGCGCCGAACCGCGGCTGATCTCACGGGCCTGGACCGAGTCGCTGCGACACGACCCGCCCGTGCTGGTGGTGATCCGCCGGACGGCCGCCGCGGTCACGCTGAGCGGGGGCACGCTCCCTGCCGGCGCGGTCGTCGCCTGCCTGATCGGCGCGGCCGGCCGGGACCCCGAGCGATTCCGCGAGCCCGACCGCTTCGACATGCTCCGCGGCGACCCCGGTCAGCTCACCTACGGCCTCGGCGGCTGCCCGGCGGTGTCGCTCGCGGCGATGGAGGCCGAGTACGGGCTGCGCGCGCTGGCCGAGGCGATGCCGGGTCTTCGCTGGGCCGACGGCTTCCGGCCGGTCGCCAGTGGGCTGATCACCCGCTCTCCGAAGACGCTGCTGGTCCGGCCGCTCGGCTGAGCAGTGTCACCGGCCGCTCGGCGAACAGCTCGGCCACCGGCACGGCCACCCCGCCGGTGAACTCCCGCTCCCCGTCGAGCAGATCGGTCCACCGCCCTGATGGCAGCGTGAGCGTCGTGTCCCGCCAGCCCCCGTCGCGGTCGAGGCGCAGGGAGAGCCGGGTGACGGCTGTGACCACGTCGCCGCCCCTGGCGAACGCGACACAGTGCCCGGCGGCCGGTCCCGCGGCCACGAGCGGTTCGTACGCAGCCGTCGCGCCGAACAGCTCGGGGCGTGCCCGGCGCAGCCGGAGCGCCGTGGCCGTGACGGCCAGCTTCTCCGATCCGACGCCGCTCGCGACCTGCCCCTCAGAGGGGCCCGCCCCGGCCTCCGACCTGTTCCCCGACCTGTTCCCCGCCCCGGCCTCCGACCTGTTCCCTGCCCCTGCCCATGCCCCCGCTCCGGTCCCAACCCCAGCCCCCTCGGACGGCCACGTCGCCGAACTGTCCCCGGTGGCCCGCGCCGCCCCGCCCTGCCGACCCGGGCCGGTCGGCGTCAGCCGCTCCGGCAGCGGCGTTCCGAAGGCGACGGGCCGGCGGTTGTCCGGGTCGACCAGGGCGAGGAACTCCCGCTCGGAGCCCTGGTACACATCGGGCACTCCCGGCATCGTCAGATGCAGCAGCGTCGCCCCCAGCACGTTCGCCCGCACATAGGGAGCCAGCTCCCCTACGAAACGCGCCACCGAGTGCTGCGGCGAACCGGCCGGCCCGGCACCGACGAACGCCGACACCGCCTTCTCGTACGCCGGGTCGGACTCCGTCCAGCTGGTGTGCACTCCCGCCTCCCGGACTGCTTTCAGCAGCGCCGCCTCCAGCCGGTCCGCGTCCGGGATGCCGAAGCCGACGGCGGTCTGCCAGGCGACCCACGCCAGCTGCGCGTCCGGCGCATCCCCGCGGCCCGCCGCCTCCTCGGTGATCCGGGCCAGGAACTGCGCCCAGCGGTCCGGGCACTCCGACAGCACCGCGATCCGCGCCCGCACGTCCGCACTCCGCTTGGTGTCGTGCGTGGTGAGCACCGTGCCGGTGGCCGCCCAGTGGCGGGCCAGCCGCGCGCAGAAGGCGTGGAACGCCTCCGGTCCCACCGCGGGGCTGCCGGGGTCGCCGCCCACCTCGTTGGCAGAGATCAGCGGCGCGTACCGGTAGAAGGCGGTGTCCTCGACCGACTTGGCGCGCAGCGCCGATGCCGTCTGCGCGAAGCGCGCACGGAAGCGGACATGGTCGAGGCCGTCGCCGAGCCGCCCGAGGGCCAGATCCCGCACCACGTCCACGGCGGACGCCTCCTCCGCCACGGAGAACGTGTCCCGCGCCGCCCGGGCGGCCTCCTCGGGAAGCGCCGTCTCCGCGTCGACGCGATAGGGCCGGTAGACCGGAACCCGGACGAGCAGCTCGCGCACCGCGGCGCCGAGTGCCCAGGGGGCGTGGTCATGCAGGCGGGGGTCGGCGGCGCAGATCCGCTCGGCGAGCCGGACCAGTGTCGCGGCCTCGGCCGCGAGCTCGTGGGTGACGACCTCGTGGGCCGCGCGCCGCGCGGTGGCCTCCCAGCGGCCGCCGAGACTGTCGTCCACTTCGGTGAAGTCCCGGTAGATCCCGGCCAGTTGCCGCACGCCCGCCGGGTCGGTGAACAGGCCGTCGATCCTGCGGAGCGCGTCGTACCCGGTCGTGCCGGCGACGGGCCAGCCGTCGGGCAGGCGCTCGTCCCCGGTGAGGATCTTCTCCACGACGATCCAGCACGCGTCCCCGGCTGCGTCGCCGAGTCTGCGCAGATACCCCTCGGGATCGGCCACCCCGTCGGGGTGGTCCACCCTCAGGCCGTCGACCACACCCTCCCTGACCAGCTCCAGGATCTTGGCGTGGGTCGCGTCGAACACCTCGGAGTCCTCGACCCGCACCCCGATCAGATCCGAAACGGTGAAGAAGCGGCGGTAGTTGAGTTCAGTGCGGGCCAGGCGCCACCAGGCGAGGCGATACCACTGGGCGTCCAGCAACTCCGGAAGCGGCAGATGCGCGGTCGACTCGCGCAGGGGGAACTGCTGCTCCCCGTGGTGCAGGACGTCTCCCTCGACCCTGAATTTCGACAGCTCGCCGCCGATACGCCCGGGGAGCACCGGCAGCAGTACCTTCCCGTCGCCCGCGGCCCAGTCGATGTCGAACCAGCGTGCGTACGGCGAGCGGGGCCCCTCCCGCAGCACCTCCCACAGGGCGCGGTTGTGCCGCGGAACCGCCGCCATGTGGTTCGGCACGATGTCGACGACCAGGCCCATGCCGTGGTCCCGGGCCGTCAGCGAGAGCCGGCGCAGGCCGTCCTCGCCGCCCAGCTCCTCGCGGATCCGGCTGTGGTCGACGACGTCGTACCCGTGCGTGGACCCCGGCACCGCCTCCAGCACAGGCGAGAGGTGCAGATGGGAGACGCCGAGGGAGGCGACGTAGCCGACTGCCGCCTCGGCGGCGGCGAACGGGAAGTCCGGCTGCAGCTGGAGCCGGTAGGTGGCCGTGGGTGTCATGCGAACATACGTACCCGCCTTGAACGCATCTGTGCCGCGCGACCCGGCCGTTCGGTCGATCGAGTGATCATCACCCCGCAGGGGAACTTCTGCGCGGTGCCCGGGTCCGCAGCACGGGCCTTGTCCTGCCTATGCGGGCCGTCTCAGGACCGTCAAGCTGCGGCCCACCAGACGCAGCACCTCACCGGCGGACGCCTTCGGCCCCTTGCCCGGGGGTACGCCCTCGGGCAGCGCGGTGTCGACGACCACGTGCCACTCCTCGCCGTGATTGACCGGAACGGTGAAGTCCAGCTCCTCCGCGCTCGCGTTGAACATCAGCAGGAACGAGTCGTCGGCGATCCGTTCGCCCCGCGGTCCCGGCTCGGAGATCGCGTGGCCGTTCAGGAACACCGACAGCGCCTTGGCGTGCGCGGCCTGCCAGTCACGCTGCACCATCTCCTCCCCGCGCGGTGTGAACCAGGCGATGTCGGTCAGCTCGTCGTGCGTCCCCTCCACCGGCCGCCCGTGGAAGAACCTGCGCCTGCGGAACACCGGGTGGTCGCGCCGCAGCCACACCATCGTCTTGGTGAAGGTGAGCAGCGAGTCCTCCTCGTCCTCGCCCGGATCGGGCCAGTGCACCCACGCGATCTCGTTGTCCTGGCAGTAGGCGTTGTTGTTGCCGCGCTGCGTACGGGCGAACTCGTCGCCGTGGCTGAACATCGGCACACCCTGGGAGAGCATCAGGGTCGCGATGAAGTTGCGCATCTGCCGTCGGCGCAGCTCCCGCACCTGCGGGTCGTCGCTCTCGCCCTCGGCCCCGCAGTTCCAGGACCGGTTGTGACTCTCCCCGTCGCGGTTGTTCTCTCCGTTGGCCTCGTTGTGCTTGCTGTTGTACGAGACGAGATCGTGCAGGGTGAAGCCGTCGTGGCAGGTGGCGAAGTTGATGGACGCCAGGGGCCTGCGGCCGTCGTCCTGGTAGAGGTCGGACGAGCCGGTCAGGCGCGAGGCGAACTCGGCGAGCGTGCGTGGCTCGCCCCGCCACATGTCCCGCACGCAGTCGCGGTACTTGCCGTTCCACTCCGTCCACAACGGCGGGAAATTGCCCACCTGGTAGCCGCCCTCGCCGACGTCCCACGGCTCGGCGATCAGCTTCACCTGGCTGACGACCGGGTCCTGCTGCACCAGGTCGAAGAAGGACGACAGCCTGTCCACCTCGTGGAACTGGCGGGCGAGGGTGGCCGCGAGATCGAACCGGAATCCGTCGACATGCATCTCGGTCACCCAGTACCGCAGCGAGTCCATGATCAGCTGGAGCACGTGCGGACTGCGCATCAGCAGGGAGTTCCCCGTGCCCGTGGTGTCCATGTAGTACCGGCGGTCGTCGGTGAGCCGGTAGTACGAGGCGTTGTCCAGACCGCGGAAGGAGAGCGTGGGGCCCAGATGGTTGCCTTCCGCGGTGTGGTTGTAGACGACGTCGAGGATGACCTCGATCCCCGCCTTGTGCAGTGCCCGCACCGCCTGCTTGAACTCCAACACCTGCTCGCCCCGGTCGCCCCAGGAGGCGTAGGAGTTGTGCGGGGCGAAGAATCCGATGGTGTTGTAACCCCAGTAATTGCTGAGGCCGGCGTCGACGAGACGGTGATCGTTGACGAACTGGTGCACCGGCATCAATTCCAAAGCGGTGACGCCCAGTTCGGTGAGATGCGAAATGACGGCCGGGTGGGCCAGTCCCGCGTAGGTGCCGCGCAGCTCCGGGGGCAGTTCGGGGTGCAGCATGGTCAGGCCCTTCACGTGGGCCTCGTAGATCACCGTGCGGTGGTAGTCGGTGCGCGGCAGGCGGTCGTCGCCCCAGTCGAAGTACGGATTGACCACGACGGACGACATCGTGTGCGGGGCCGAGTCGAGGTCGTTGCGCGAATCGGGCCTGCCGAAGTGATAGCCGTACACCGACTCGTTCCAGTCGATCGAGCCGCTGATGGCCCGCGCGTACGGATCGAGGAGCAGCTTCGCGGAATTGCAGCGCTGCCCCCGCTCCGGGGCGTACGGGCCGTGGACCCGGAATCCGTACCGCTGACCGGGCATCACCCCTGGTAGATATGCGTGCCGCACGAACGCGTCGGTCTCCCGCAGTTCCACGGCGGTCTCGGAGCCGTCGTCGTGCAGCAGACACAGCTCGATGCGCCGTGCGGCTTCTGAGTGCACCGCGAAGTTGGTGCCGGCGCCGTCGTACGTGGCGCCGAGTGGGTACGCCTGTCCCGGCCAGACCTGCATAGATATGACTCTTCCATTTCTGATCCGGGTATTGGGGACTACTTGGCCAAGATCCTCCCCCAAAGTGGAGCAACCTCCTAGGACTTCGTACCGTCCTACCGGGTGACCAGTCGTGACCAAGGGGGAAATGGGGGACCAGTGCGTTTATTGGTGCGCCGTCATCTCGGAAAGCTCCTGGCGGGAACCGCCATAGCGGTGACGGGTACGGCCCTGATGGTGGGCATCACTCTGCCGGGTACCGCGGGCGCCGACCAGTCCGCCGCTTCGGCCGACGGGGCGCAGGGCAGAGCGGCCGGCCAGGGTGCCGGCGAGGAGGGGAGCGGCACGGCGGGGGCGCCGCGGCCCGGTGTCGTGGTCGCGGCACCGGCAGAGGGGGAGCGCGGGGTGGGCCGGGACCCGCTCACCGCAGCCGAGGCGCGGCACGCCGAACAGATCGCCCTCACCCCCGCGGCACGGGCCGACGGGGAGAACGCAGGCGGCGGACGCGGCCCGCAGCATCTCGCGACCAACCTCACCGAGCCGCCGCCGTCCGCGCCGGACGCGGGCGTGCGCCGCGCCGAGGTCCGCTTCTACGACTACCGCACCGACGAACTCGTCACCAGGACGGTCAACCTCGACACCGGCAAGGTCGAGCGGACGGGCTCGCAGCGCGGCGTCCAGCCGTCGCCGCACCGCGAGGAGCTGCGCGAGGCGGTGGAACTGATACTGGCCGACCCGCTCGGGACCGATATGAAGGCCGACTACAAGCACGCCACCGGCAAGGCGCTCACCTCTGCCGACCAGCTCTGGTTCAACGGGGACGTCTACCGCACGTATCGCGAGAAGGACGTGCCGGACGCGCTCTCACGGTGCGGTGAGCACCGCTGCGTGCGCATGGTCACCAAGGTCGAGAACGGCCCCTGGATCGAGATCAGGGACCTGATCGTCGATCTGAGCGCCCGGACCGTCACCCGCGTCGGCTGACCCCGGGTTTCCCTTTCCCCGATCCGCCGCACCTTCCGTCCGCATGTCCGCACTTCCCCTTCTAGGGAGTACGTCTTGATGCACGTGAACAGAGGTTCGCGCGTCCGCAGGCGCGGCGCACTGCTGGCCGCCGCAGCCCTCCTCGGCAGCGTCGGCGCAGCCACCGCCCCCGCGGCCGCCGCACCGGCGCAGACGCCCGCCGCCCCGCAGGCGCCGCAGCTGGACTGCAGTGTCGCGTACCGCATTCAGCAGACCCTCGACGGCGGCACGACCTGGCGCATGTGCTGGCGCTACGACACCGATGCGGGTCTCGTGCTCAGCTCGGTCAGCTATCAGCCCAAGGGCGAGCCACGCGCCATCCGCGTACTGAACAGCGCGAAGCTCGCCCAGATACATGTCCCGTACGACGACGGCAACGCCGAGTACGACGACCTCACCGGGGCCGGCTTCGGCTGGGGCCTGCAGAACCTGGCGCCCGCCGAGTGCCCGGGCGGCACGGTCACCAAGGTCAAGCTGCCGGAGGTGGGCACCGTCAACGGCCTGTGCACCACCACCCGTTCCCGCGGGCACGCCTACCGTCTCGCCAACGACGAGGGCACCAAGGTCTGGCAGGCGCAGGGCAAGGATCTGCTCGTCTACACCGTCAACAAGGTCGCCTGGTACGAGTACATCACCGAATGGCGGTTCTCCTCCGACGGGACCATCTCCGCCAACGTCGGTGCGACCGGCAGCCTCGCGCCCGAGGACTACAACGGAACCGACGGACGCGGGTGGCCGATCGGCAAGGGTGCGCGTGACTACGCCACCAGCCACGCGCACAACGTCTTCTGGCGGCTCGACTTCGGCCTCGACGGCGGCAACAAGGGACGCGTCGAGCAGTACGACTCCAAGGTGACCCCGCCGACCGGTGACGGCAGCCCGACCGTGCGGACGACCCGCACGCCCGTCACCAAGGAACTCGCAGGGGACGCCCGCACGATGCGCTGGTGGCGCGTGGTCAGTGCGACCGGCAAGAACAAGGACGGTCACGCCCGCTCCTACGAGATCGTGCCCGGTGCGTCCAGCAAGCACGCCGGCCGAGGCTTCAGCAAGCACGACATCTACTTCACCCAGAACAGGGCCTGCGAGCAGTTCGCGAGCGACAACATCCTCGACTGCGGGCGCAACGGCGGGAAGAGCGTGGACAAATGGGTCAATGGTGAGAACCTCGTCAATCCGGTTGCCTGGGTCAACATCGGGTTCCACCACATCGCCCGGGACGAGGACCAGCAGCCCATGCCGGTCCACTGGCAGGGCTTCCAGCTCGCCGCCAGGGACGTGACGTCTATGAATCCGCTCACTCCTGGAGATCTCGCCGACCAGAACGGTCATCACAATCAGGGGAGTTGAGAAAGAAGCCTGCCCATCCGGCTGCACCGCCTCCCGCATGCGGAGTACTCTTCCTTGATCGTTGGAGGGGGCTGGGAAGGCGGTGCGCGGGTGAGCTCGGGAGGGCTGGAGCTACCCCCCGGTGACACGGGTCACGAGGGGGGAGACTCCGCCGAGGTCCCGCCAGGAGCGGTCTCGCTCGCGCGGCCGATGGAGATCGGGGCGGAGCTGGACTGGGGCGCGGACGCCTGGAGTGAGGTGCGTACGCGTGCCCAGCGGGCCGGCCGTGCCTATATCTGGCTGAATCTGGTGGAGCAGCGGCTGCGGGCGGTGGTGGCCGCGGTGCTGCGCCCCATCTACGACCCCGTCCACGGAGAGGACTGGGTCGTGGCCGCGGCCGGTCCCGCCGGACAGGAATGGGTGCAGCGGGCCGTCGCGGTACGGGAGGTCTCCCGCCGCAAGGGCTACCTGCTGGACCCGGCCGACGACAACGTCCTGTCCTTCCTCACGCTGCCGCAGCTGCGCGAGCTGATGGTGCAGCACTGGCCCTGCTTCGAGCCCTATTTCGACGACCGGCGGGACGTCGAGCTCGCCCTGGACGAGCTGGAGGTGGCGCGCAACGTCGTCTCCCGCAACAGGGCGCTCAACGAGGCCGTCCTCGCCCAGGCCGAACGCGCTTCCTCGCGTCTGCTGGAGATACTCGGCAGCGGCGCCGGCGTCCCCTCCGCAGACCGGCTCCCGGTCGACGCGGTCGAGGACCTCGTCGGCGACCGGTACGCGGACGTGGTCTCCGTCCACCCCGACCGGGTCAGGCTCCAGCGCCAGCTGCCCGCCGAGGACCTGTTCGGCGGGGCCAGGCGCCTCGACGCGATCGGGATAGGCCTGAACCTCCTCGTGCAGAACTTCTCCGGCCGCCGTCTGGTGCGGCTCGCCGAATCGGGCTGCCGGGTGAGACTGCTCTTCCTGAACCCGGCGAGCAGCGCCGTCAAACGGCGTGAGAGGGAACTGGGCATCAAGAAGGGCGAGCTGAGTCGCACCGTGGAGATGAACATCCTCCACATGCGGCGAGTACGGTCCCGGCTGCGGGACCCCGGCGCCTTCGAGATCCAGGTCTTCGACGAGACGCCCCGCTTCACCGCCTATCTGGTCGACGGCGACGGCCCCGACGGCCTGGCCGTCATCCAGTCCTATCTGCGCCGTGCCCGGGGGATGGAGGCGCCGGTGCTCGTGCTGCGGGGCGGCGGACGCTCGGTGGTCCGCTCGGGTCAGGACGCCGAGACCGGTCTCTTCCAGACATATCGCGAGGAGTTCGAGTCGGTGTGGGCCGACTCGCGGCCCGTGTCCTGAAAACACCGGATCATGTTCCTGCGCAGCAGTTTGCTGAGGGCTGCGCGTCCGTGGTGTGCGCCGTAGCGTCCTCTTCGCGGGGCCGTCGGGGCGGCTCCGCGACCGTTTTCCGGGGGACAGACGGGGGGACACAGATGAGTGTGTCGACAGGGAACGTGCAGGTGTCCGTGTCTCGTTGGTGCGAGGACGTCGCGGACGCGGGGCTCGCGGAGATCCATCGCCTCGCAGACTACGGTGCGGCGCCAGGAGCGGATGCGGCCGGGACGGAACTGTGGCGGACCATCGAGGTCATCGCCGACACCTGCCAGCGGATCCCGTGTCCGGCGGACTGCCCCACGCCGCTCGCCGACGCCCTGCTGCATCGCGCGCTGCGCGAGGCGCTGTCGACGACGTCGGCGGAGGGCAGATGCTGGCTGCGGCGCTGCTCGGACTCGCTCGGCTACGAGCCCCCCGGGCCGGTTCGGCGGCTGCTGGCCTCGACCGTGTGCTGACTTCGGACTCCGGGTCCTCTCGTTGTCAGTGCTGCATGGGAAGGTGAACATCCAACGGGGGAAGCATCACGCACCATGGAGGAGGGGCACCCATGTCCTGGCACGGGGGACCACTGGCCGGCGTCGACCGGAAGGCCGCGGGGATCGGCCCGCGCGACGCGCGCATCGGGACGGCGGCCGTTCGATGAGCTGGCTCGACGGGCCGTTGGTGGCCTTCGACCTGGAGACGACGGGGACCGACGTCGAAGCCGACCGCATCGTCACGGCGGCCGTGCTGCGGCTGGAAGCCGACGGAGCCGTCTCCGAGCAGCGGACCTGGCTGATCGACCCCGGTGTGGCGATACCGGCCCAGGCGTCGGCGATCCACGGCATCTCGACGGACCACGCCCGAGCGCACGGCGCCCCGGCGGCACATGCGGTCGAGGAGATCACCCGCACAGTCGCCGAAGTGCTGCGCTCCGGAGTGCCGCTGGTGGTGATGAACGCCCGCTACGACCTCTCGCTGCTGGACCGTGAGTGCCGGCGGCATGCGGTCGAGTCGGTGAGCGAGCGGCTGGGCGATGTGCCGTCGCCCGTCATCGACCCACTGGTCATCGACAAGCATGTCGACAAGTACCGCAAGGGCAAGCGCGCCCTCCAGGCGCTGTGCGCCTACTACGGGGTGCCGCTCGACGACGCGCACGACGCGAGGGCGGACGCGGTGGCTGCAGCCCGTGTGGTGCGCCGCATGGCGGAGAAGCACCGGCCTGTCGGGGCGATGCCTCTGGCGGATCTGCACGAGCTCCAAGTGCGCGCAGCGGCAGAGCAGTCGGCATCGTTGCAGGCGTATCTGCGGCGCACCGCGAATCCGGCGGCGGTCGTCGAGCCCGCCTGGCCGGTCATACCCCGCAGCCGCTGACCGGCCGGTCAGCGGCCGCGGAAGACGGACGGGGCGCACGGGCCGCCGTCCGCCGTCCGGACGGCGGCCGGCCCACCGCGGACGGGCAGATGAGGGCAACGGGCGGTGATGCCGCGGGCCGCAGCGTCAGAAGGGGTACCAGCGCACCTCGGAGTCCCCGTCACGGAGCGACGCGACCCGGCGGCGGAACTCGGCCAGCGCCTTGGGGTTCGTGGGCGCATGCTGGGCGACCCATGCACAGCTGGCGGTCTCGCGCGCGCCGCGCAGGACCGCGCAGCCGTCCCACTCACGCACGTCCCAGCCGTACGCGGCGGTGAACGCGTCGTAGGCCGCCGGGTCGAGGCCGTAACGGTCGCGGGACAGGGCCATGACCACCAGATCGTGCTCGCGCAGATCCGAGGAGACGGTCTCCAGGTCGACCAGCACCGGGCCGTCGGGGCCCACATGCACATTGCGGGGGAGCGCGTCGCCGTGGATGGGGCCCGGCGGCAGGTGCGGGGCGAGCGCCGCAGCCGCGTCGGCGAAGCCGTCGCGGCGCTCGCGCAGATACGCCGCGTCGGCGGGCTCGATCGCGGCACCGGCCAGTCGCAGCCACCGCTCGACCCCGCCCAGCAGCTCCCGGCGGGGGAGCCCGAACGAAGGAGAGGGCAGTGCATGGACCAGTCGCAGCAGCCGGGCGAGATCGGCCGGTTCCGCAGGGCGCACGGCATCGGGCAGCCGGTGCCACAGTGTCACCGGCCTGCCGTCCACGAGCCGCGGCTTCGGCTCGGCCGCACGCACGGCAGGGACACCGGCGCCGGACAGCCATTCGGCGACCGCGAGCTCCCGCTCGGCGCGCTCCAGCAGTTCGGCGTCCCGGCCCACCTTGACGACCAGATCGCCCGTCGCGAACACCACGTTCTCACCGAGCGCGAGGAGCTCCGCGTCCGCGGGAAGCCCGGCAGCCGCCAGTACGTCGCGTGCCCGTGCCTCGTCCATCGCTCTCTCCCACCGCCGTGCCACTGCGCATCCGGCAAAGTCTCGCATCCGTGCAGGCTCCCTTGACGTACCGACGACCCGTCAGCACGATGACGGGGGCCCGCAGGGCTCCTGCCCCTTCGGATCAGGCCGGACCACCGTCAAGCCGCCCAGAAGGAGCCGCACACGTGATATCGGCGACCGCAACGGCGCGGTCCGGGAAGAAGTCGGACCACGGGGCCTGGTTCCTCGTCCTGCCCGCTGTGATCCCGATCCTGGTGCTGAGCGTCGGCCCACTGCTCTACGGCATCGCGCTGGCGTTCACGGATTCGCAGGCGGGCCGCACCGAGCCCACCGAGTGGGTCGGGACACTGAACTTCCGGGATCTGCTGCACGACACGCTGTTCTGGGACTCGTTCCGCATCGGCCTGCTGTGGGCGGTCGGGGTGACCGTTCCCCAGTTCCTCCTCGCACTCGGCCTCGCCCTGCTGCTCAACCAGCAATTGCGGCTGCGCTGGCTCGCGCGCGCCCTCGCGATCATTCCCTGGGCGATGCCCGAGGTCGTCGTCGGCATCATGTGGCGGCTCGTGTACAACCCGGACGCGGGCATCCTCAACGAGACCATCCGTGACCTGGGCCTCGGGGACGGCCGGGACTGGCTCACCGGCCTCGCCACCGCACTGCCCGCGGTGATCGTCGTCGGGATCTGGGCAGGCATGCCGCAGACCACGGTCGCGCTGCTCGCCGGGCTGCAGAACACACCCCACGAACTGCACGAGGCCGCCGCACTGGACGGCGCGGGCGCCTGGCGCCGCTTCCGCACGGTCACCTGGCCCGCGCTCAGACCCGTCGCCCTCGCCATCACGGCACTCAACTTCATCTGGAACTTCAACTCGTTCGCCCTGGTATACGTGCTGACCAACGGCGGACCCGGCGGTCGCACCCGGCTCCCGATGCTCTTCGCCTACGAAGAGGCCTTCCGCTACGGCCAGTTCGGCTACGCGGCGGCCATGGGCTGCGTCATGGTCGCCGTCATCTCGGTGATGCTCGCCTTCTATCTTGTGGGACGGCTCAGGGGAGGCGACGAGCGATGAGCGCGCTGCGCACGGGACGAGCGGGCCGCGCCGGGCAGTACGTGGCCCTGCTCTGTTATCTCGTCTTTCTCGCGTTCCCCTTCCTGTGGCTCGTCTCCACGGCCTTCAAGCCGCCGCGCGAGCTGGGCTCCCTGCACCCCACCTGGATCCCCGAGAATCCGACCCTGGACAACTTCCGCCAGGCCTTCGACGAACAGCCCCTGCTCCAGGCCGCAGGCAACAGCCTGGTCGCGGCACTCGCCGCCGCGATCGTCGCCGTCGTCATCGCGACGCCGATGGCCTTTGTGATGGCCCGCAACCACAGCAGGCTGACGGGCATGGCCACCGGCTGGGTCGTGGTCAGCCAGGCGTTCCCGTTCGTCCTGCTGATCATTCCGCTGTTCCTGGTCCTGAAGAACCTGCACCTGATCAACACCCTGTTCGGCCTGATCATGGTGTACGTCGTCTGGTCGCTGCCGTTCGCCCTGTGGATGCTGGTCGGCTATGTGCGGGCCGTGCCGCGCGAGTTGGAGGAGGCGGCGTCCGTGGACGGCGCCGGACGGCTGCGTACGCTCGTGTCCGTGACCGCGCCGCTGCTCGCGCCGGGGATCGTCGCCACAGGGCTCTTCGCGTTCATCACCGCGTGGAACGAGTTCTTCTTCGCGCTCGTTCTGCTCAAGACCCCGGAGAATCAGACGTTGCCCGTCGTTCTCACGCACTTCCTCGGCGCGGAGGGCGTCGCCGACCTCGGGCCGCTCGCGGCGGCCGCGTTCCTCGCGACCATCCCCTCGCTCGTCATCTTCGCGATCATCCAGAAGAGGATCACGGGCGGCATGCTGGCAGGGGCGGTGAAGAGCTGATGCGCGTCTTCGGCGCACGCCCACTGACAGCGGCCGCCGCGGCGCTCGCGCTGCTGCTGAGCGGCTGCAGCGGCGGGGACGGCGACGGGAGCGGCGGGAAGGTCCGGCTGCGCTTCCAGTCGCTGGCATGGCAGAAGGAGTCCGTCGACGCCAACAGGCAACTGGTGAAGGAGTGGAACGAAACCCACCCCGACACCCCTGTCGAATACGTTCAGGGCAGTTGGGACAGCGTCCACGACCAGCTGCTCACGTCGTTCGAGGGCGGCGAGGCGCCCGACATCATCCATGACGCATCCGACGATCTCGCCGACTTCGCCTACGGCGGCTATCTCGCCGATCTCACCGGTCTGCTGCCGGACCGCCTGACGAACGACATCCCGCAGCAGAGCTGGCGGACGACGACGTTCGGGGACGGCATCTACGGTGTGCCGTTCCTCCAGGAGCCGCGCGTCCTGATCGCCAACAAGAAGATCCTCGACGCGTCCGGGGTCCGGGTGCCGACGGCGCAGGAGCCGTGGAGCTGGGAGGAGTTCCGGCAGGTCACCAAGGACCTCACCGCACACATGGGAGAGGGGAAGTACGGCATCGCCTGGCCGCTCAAGGAACCGGTGTCGGTGACGCTCAACCTCGGCCTGTCCGCGGGCGGACAGCTGTTCCACCGGGGGAACGACGGCAAGGTCACCGTCGAGTTCACCGACGGCGACGCGGTCGTTCCCGGAACCATCCACGACCAGGTCAACACCGACAGGAGCGCCTCGCGGACGACACTGGGCATGGGTGGATCCGACACGCTGCCCGGATTGTTCGGCGGCAAGTACGCGATGGTCCCGCTGGGGTTCTCCTACCGGCAGCAGATCGTGCAGCAGGCCCCGAAGGGGTTCGAGTGGACGGTACTGCCCGCGCCCGCAGGACCGGAGGGGCTCGCTCAGGGAGTGAGTCCGCAGACCCTGTCGATCGCCGAGGACAGTCCGTACAAGAAGGAGGCGGCGCAGTTCATCGACTTCATGCTCCGACCGCAGAACATGGTGCGACTCGCGGTGGGGGACTGGATGCTGCCGACCGGGTCCGAGGCGCTCAGGGATCCGTCGCTGCACACAGCCGAGAACGGCTGGGCAGCCGGTGCGGCGCTCGCGCGTGATCTGCGTTCCGCGCCGGCGCAGTCTGTGCGCGGCTATCCGGAGTGGAAGGACAAGGTCGCGACGCCGGCGTACCAGGAGTTCTACAGCGGGGCGATCGACGCGGACGAGTTGGAGAAACGGCTGGTGAAGGACGGGAATCTGGTGCTGGCGCGGTATCAGCGCTGAATTCACGTTGTACGAGACGTATCGTCTCGCTTATGGTGAGGGCATGACGACCACGATCCGTCCTGCCCATATCGCCATGTTCTCCATCGCGGCGCACGGGCACGTGAACCCGAGCCTCGAAGTGATCCGGGAGCTCGTCGCACGGGGCCACCGCGTCAGCTACGCGATCCCCGCGTCCTTCGCGGACAAGGTCGCCACCACCGGGGCGCAGCCCGTCATCTACACCTCGACCCTCCCGACGGACGACAACCCCGAGGCCTGGGGCACCGAACTCATCGACAACATCGAGCCGTTCCTGAACGACGCGATCCAGGCTCTGCCGCAACTCGCCGACGCGTTCGCCGGGGATGAGCCCGACCTCGTCCTCCACGACATCACCTCGTACCCCGCGATCGTGCTCGCCCACCGGTGGGGCGTTCCCGCGGTCTCGCTGTCGCCGAATCTGGTGGCCTGGGAGGGATACGAGAAAGAGGTCGGCGAGCCCATGACCGCGGAGCTGCACGCGTCGGAGCGAGGCAAGGCGTACTACGAGCGCTTCGCCGCATGGCTCGCCGAGAACGGGATCACCACGCATCCCGACCCGTTCGTCGGACGGCCACGGCGCAGCATCGTCCTCATCCCCCGGGCGCTGCAGCCGAACGCCGACCGGGTCGACGAGTCGGTGTACTCCTTCGTCGGTGCCTGCCAGGGGGACCGACACGACCAGGGGGAGTGGCAGCGGCCGGAAGGTGCGGAGAAGGTGCTGCTGGTGTCGCTCGGCTCTGCGTTCACCAGGCAGCCCGCGTTCTACCGCGCATGCGTGCAGGCGTTCGGGGGCCTGCCCGGCTGGCATGTGGTGCTGCAGATCGGCCGGTACGTCGATGTCGCGGAGCTCGGCGAGCTGCCCGGGAACGTGGAGGCCCACAGCTGGGTGCCGCAGCTGTCGGTGCTGCGTCAGGCGGACGCGTTCATCACGCATGCGGGTGCGGGCGGGAGCCAGGAGGGCCTGGCAACGGCCACCCCGATGGTCGCGGTCCCGCAGGCCGTGGACCAGTTCGGCAACGCGGACATGCTGGTGGCGCTGGGCGTTGCGCGCCGCCTCGACACGGAGGACGCAACGGCGGACGCCCTGCGGGAGGCGGTGCTGTCGCTGGTCGCCGACCCGGAGGTGGCGCGGCGGCTGGCGTCGATCCGGGAGGGGATGGCGGGAGAAGGGGGTACGGGAAGGGCGGCGGACCTGATCGAGGCGGAGCTGGTGTCCTGACGGGGTCGCTTTCCCTCTACTCGCCCTCCCTCTACGGCCTGACGGCCGTGGGTGGGTGTACGCCCGGACGGAGTCTGGGGGAGTACCCCCAGGCCCCGGGCCCCGCACCGCGCTTCGCGCGATTTCCTCAAACGCCCCCAACGCCCTGCGGGCGTGGGGTGACCCCCTGACGGGCTGAAGTTGACTGCAACTCAGCCCCGCCGGCGTTTGAGGCGCGGGGGGTCGGGAGCGGAGCCCCCGGAACACCGCGCGGAGCGCGGTGCCGGGTCCCGGGGGTCCCCCCACGCCGCCAGGCGTAGGGGGAGGAGCCCGGTTTCGGGAAAGGGCGGGGAAGGCCTAGACCCCCACCCGCTCCACCTCCCGCGGCGCCGGCTCCGCCGGCCCCCGCGGCTCGTCGTGCGTCAGGTCGGGAAGCCACCGCAGCCACCTCGGGAAGTACCAGTTGCGGTCCCCGAGCAGAGCCATCACCGCCGGAAGCAGCACCCCGCGGATGATCGTCGCGTCGATCAGGACCGCCGCTGCCAGGCCCACACCCATCTGCTTCATCGACTGCATCGACAGCGTTCCGAAGATCGCGAACACCGCCACCATGATGACGGCCGCACTCGTCACCACGCCCGCCGTCGTCACCACGCCGTGCGTGATCGCCTCGCGCGTCCCACGGCCCTGGAGCTTCGCCTCGCGGATCCGGGACACCACGAAGACGTGATAGTCCATCGACAGGCCGAACAGGATCACGAAGAGGAACAGCGGCAGCCAGGCGATGATCGCGCCCACTCCCTCCGCGCCCACCAGTGACGCGCCCCAGCCGTGCTGGAAGACGGCCGTGAGGATGCCGTACGCCGCACCCACCGACAGCAGGTTGAGGACGATCGACGTGACCGCGATCGTCAGCGACCGGAAGGACAGAAGCATCAGGACGAAGGCGAAGACGACGACGAACGCGAAGACCGGCGCGACCGCGCCCGTCAGCTGGTCGTTGAAGTCCTTCGAGCCGGCGACCTGACCGGTGATCGGCGCCTCGAGACCGTCGACCCGGTCGAGTGTGGCAGGGCGTACCTCGTCCCGCAGCAGTCCGAGGCTCTTCTCCGCCCGGTCCTGGTCGGAGCCGCCCACCAGGGGCACGTACACGAACGCGAGGTTCTGCTCCTTGTGCGTGACGACCTCCACCGGACCCTTCGACGCACCCGAACTCACCGCCTGTGCACGGAAGTCGGCAATTGCCTTCCGCACCGGCGCGGACTCGATGTCGTCCGCAGTGACGACGACCTCGGCCGGATCCGCACCACCGGGGAACGCCTCGTTGATCCGCTCGTAGGTCGCCACGATCGGGACCGAGCTGCCGAACTCCTGGTCCAGGGTGAAGTTCTGGGTCTTCATCCCGACCGCGGGCAGTGCCACCGCGACCAGCGCGCCGGCCGCGACGACGAGCGAGACCAGCGGGCGGTGGAGTACGACACCGAGCACCCGGCTCCACACGCGGCTCTCGCCGCCCCGGCCCTGCCCACTGCGCTTCGCCCGTCCCAGGAAGGGGATCCGGCCCTTCTCCACCCGCTCGCCGAGCAAGGAGAGCAGCGCCGGCAGCACGGTCACGGAGCCGACCATGGCGACCGCGACCACGATCAGCGACGCGAGTCCCATCGACTCGAACTCGCCGATGCCGGTGAAGAGCATGCCCGCCATCGCGACACACACCGTCACACCGGAGACGACGACGGCACGGCCACTGGTCGCGGCGGCGATGAGGATCGCCGTGCGGCCGTCGCGGCCGGCGGCGCGTTCCTCACGCTCGCGACGGAGGTAGAACAGGCAGTAGTCGACGCCGACCGCGAGACCGACCAGCAGCATCACGGAGTTGGCCGTCTCGCTCATCGGCATCAGATGGCTGACGACGCCCATCAGGCCCATCGTGGCCATGATCGCGGTGATGGCCAGGGCGACCGGAAGCAGCGCGGCGACAAGGGCGCCGAAGGCGATCAGCAGAATGCCGAGCGCGACCGGGACTGCGGAGAACTCGGCGCGCTGGAAGTCGTCGCCGAAAGCCTCGTCGAAGGTCTTGTTCATGCTGGCGCTGCCGATCTCCTCGATCAGCAGCTCCTGGTGGCGGTCCTGCACCCCCGCCACCGCGTCGAGCACGGGGTCGATCCGGTCGGCCGCGGTTTCGGGGTCTCCCCGCACGTCGAACCGGACCAGCGCGCTGCGACCGTCGCGCGAGACGCTGTCCGTCTCGTACGGAGAGGTCACCGCGGTGACCTGGCGCGTGCCGTCGACCGCCTTCATCACGTCGTCGACGGCCTTGCGGAACGCCGGGTCGGTCGCCTTGGCCGAGGCGTCCTTCGCCTGGACGAGTACGCTCTCACCGGCCGGTTCGTCGATACCGGCCTCCTCGACGATCCGTGCCGCCTGGGTCGTCTCGCCCGACAGCTGCTCGCTGTCCTTCAGTTCGGCGCGGCCCGTCGCCGAACCGGCGACCATGGCCACCAGCACGAACAGCACCCAGATCCCCACGGCGGCCCAGCGGTGCTGCGCGCTCCAGCCGCCCGCCCGCGCGGCGATGCCACGCGGTCCCCCTCCAGCTCTCCCCATGACCGGTTCGTCCCCTCGTATGTGGCTTGGCGTATGACGTCGGCGCCGGGCCGTCGCGTCCGATTCGAAGCTAAGGGCGCATTCAGGCCGTCTCGTCCTGCTGGCCGGTGACACGGAGGGGGTTGCCGCTCCTCCTTTCGGATGGGGTACATCCCCGACAAGGAGGATCGAAGCCCCTTACATCTAAGGGGAGTTGAGGGGGAAGTCCGACTTAGGGCACCCTGGCCGATTTCTTATTACGAAACCTTGTTGAGTAAGTCACAGGTATATGAAGGCCTTGATCTGGGCGCGTCAATCGGTCAGGGTTTCGAGTCAGCCCCCGGAGATCTTCCGTCCGCGGGGCGATCCCCCCACAAATGATGACGAGGAGCTCCCTCTTCATGGCAACTCACAAGCGCTCCAGCCGGATCAAGCTCACCGCGGCCATAACGGCCGTGGCAGCCGCAGCCGGTGTAACGCTTCTCAACACGTCCTTCGCCGGTGCTGCCGCGCCCGCCGAGGGCAAGATCTACGG
>NZ_JBWKCY010000037.1:0-55539 GCF_056436245.1 Streptomyces sp. NPDC043812 | reverse complement strand
GGGGGTGCGGGGGTGTTTCGTAGTGGTGGCGTGGCTAGAGTCTGGGTTCTGTCCCCATGTCCCCTGCCTGTTGGGCGGGGTGATGGGGTGTCGGGTGGTGTGGTGGGGCCCCTGTCGGGGCCGAGGGGGACGGGGTGGGGTGACGGTACCGGTACGGCGGTACGTGCCAGGGAGCCGCCGCCCCGTTCCGGGGCGCGGGTGCGGAGTGCTTGTCTGCTGCCCTGACGGGCAGGCCACTCCCCTATTTCCGGCACGCACCGGAATTCCCCCGCACAGACACGCCGGCCCCGAAATTCACACACGGCCTTACGGCCGAAAACCGGGACCCAGAAAAACCCGCCGAGGGGGCGCAGCGTCCACCCGAACAATTCCCCACACCACCACCTGACGCCCCCTCAACCAAACCTCAGACCTGACGGCACATCAGAGGAAATTCAAAGGGATCGGAGCGCCACAAGAAAGGCAAAGCGAAGGGGCGCAAGAAAGGGGGCAGGTAAAGGAAAAGGCCCCTTTCGGGGCCTTGGCTTTCAACTCCAGTGGGCTACACAGAGTGTGACAGGGTGTAGGAATACAGTCGGTCGATCTCGGTGAATCCGGATTTCTCGTAGAGAGAGTTGGCGGCGGAGCGGTCGCGTTCGTCTCCGGGTGGTGCGTCGTCGTCGACGTAGAGGATCACCTCTTTGGCACCGAGGCCGGTGAGCATGTCGAGGGCCGAGCCGAGCATGGCCTGACCGAGGCCTCGTCCCCTTGTCTCGGGCTCTACCTCGATCCACCACAGGACGCCGATCCCCTGGTAGGGGAGACCGACGACCGCCTCTGCGACGACACGGCCCTCCTCCCGCAGCTCCAGGCGGCGGGCTTCCTTGCCCCCGGTGTCCGGGCTCACATGAACGTGTGTCAGGTGGGGCAAGTCGTGGGCAGGCAGATCAGCCCGCATGTACCGCCACAGCCGCTCGCCGGTGAACCCTGCCCGTTCGAGGGCGTGGACGGTGGCGGTCCGGTGGTGGACCGGCAGGGCTTCCAGCCCCAGGGACAGGGCCGAGGCGAACTGGAACGCTTCCACACGGCGGGGAGCGAGCGCAGCGACGGCGTGACGGATCAGAATGTCGGCGGTCGCCTCGTCTTCCCGGCAGTGCAGCCACAGCAGTTGGCCGGTGTCGTCCTTGGGGCGGATCACGTACGAGACAACACCCACGACGGCCCCGGTCGTGTCGACGGCTACCTGTGCAGCCGGCCTTTTCAGATCGGCCCACCAGCCTGCGTCGATCGGGGACCGGCCCCGCAGAGCGTCGCTCAGCATCGCGCCGGTCGGCTCCGGCTGGCCGGGCAGCCGGTCCGCGCTCACCAAGCGCAGCACGTCGGATTCGTCGGCAGGGGTGTAGTGGCGCAGCGTCACGCCGAGTGCGGGGCTCACGGTTACGACCATGGCCGGGTGATTCCTTTCTGTCCAGCAGCCCGTAGGGCGGCGCGGGAGCCGCCCCACGGGCCTTTGATGGGTTAGATGACCGCTCCCCGATCGACGGCTCCCAGAAGCCACTGCTCGACGGCGGACAGGGCCAGGAGGAAGGCCGTGTCCTTCTCCCGGATCAGCGCAGCCCGGTCGATCAGGCCACACTCCACCGAAAGGAGCGGGGCACGGGCATCAAGCGCAGCCGCTTCACCTGCCAGGGCGGTGGTGAAGTAGGACTTCCGGCGGGGCAGTGCAGCAAGCGCATGCCGGGGCATGAGCGACAGCACCAGCCACTTGCACCGCCAGTAGGCCGTGGGCGCGTCGGGCCGGTAGCGGGCCGCGACGGGCACCGCGAACGCGGCGGAAAGGAACCCTTCCGTCAGGAACGGCGACGCCTCCGGTACCGGGCCCGCCGCACCGATCACCTCGTGCGGCCAGAACGCGTCAACCGCGTCAGCATGCGCCCACGAACGCCCCCTGACCGCGTGATCGCTGATCCTCCCCTCCACCCACGCCCGGCCCCACGCAGTGGCGTGCCGCCGGTACGGCTCCGCCAGAGCAGGACTGGCCGTGGGCGCTGTCCACTCCGGCCAGTTGACCGCCCAGTACGCACGTGCACTGACACCACCGGGCGCGCATCGGGCCAGAACAGCAGCCGCCTCCCCGGCCGTACCGGGCCCGGACCGGCCCACGTCCCGCAGATACCGCCACGCCGCCCGCGCGCCGTACCGCCGCGCGATCTCGGCCGTCGCGTAGCGCGGCACACCCAGCAGCTCGTCCGAACCCACTCCCGACAGGAGCACACCCACACCGAGACGCTCCGCCGCCTCCGAAAGCGCGGCGTTCACCTCGGGCAACGCGTCCAGCCTCGGCCCCGTGGGAGACCACACCGGCTCCGCGCGGTGGCGGCCGGGGTCGATCACTACCGACTCGACACGGCCTGAGAGCCCGAGATCCGACAGGAGCCGCTTCACGACCGGGACGCACGATCGGCCCTGGTCGTCCTTGTGGTCGCCGGTGAAGGCGATCACGCGGCGGCCTTCTGCCACCTCGCAGACGTGCAGGAGCGTGGCCAGGGAATCCAGCCCACCGGACAGCGCCACACCGATGGTGTCGGCATCCGCCGTCAGCGACCGGACAGACTCGGCGAACGCGGCCCGCAGACCCCCAGGATGGAGAGCGGGCACGATGGGGCGCATAGGGAGCCGCTCGACTCCGCGCCACAGACTGACCGGGTAGAACTCCCCCGTCAGCGCGGGCGGGGCCAAAAGCAGCCCCACCGCATGCAGATCGACCCCCGGGACGGGGCCGGACAGGTCCAGCGGGTTCGCCGCTGTCCGTCCGTCCCCGCCCCGGAAGCCCCTTACCAGGGGCGAGATCACCGCTGCCGGAGCGCCATCAGGTTGCGGACAAGGGCACGAGCAGCCGCCGCGAGGCCACGGCGCGGCTCGTCGTACAGGGCCCCCTTCGAACCCTTCGCGTACTGACCATCACCCGGATGCGACTTCGTGGACATGTACATCAACTCCTCTGTGAGTGTGGTGCTTCGGTTTCGCTGACCGACTGCCACCGCCGACCAACAAGACAACTATATCCCATGCGCATCATAGAAGCAAGGGGAAACGGCCCGCCGGACGAACAACTACCGCAAGCCACAACAGATTTGAGCAGCCAGAGGCGGGGCACGGCCGGGGCGGTGCCGCCGCCCCCAGGTGCGCAGCACCGAAAGGCAAAGGGGACCGGCAGCACGAAGCAACGGAGCGAGGCGCGCAGCGCCCCCGCCGACCGGCCGACCGGCCTCCGCAGCGCGTGAGAGCGCACAGCGCTCGGACCGGACCGCAGCCACCGGGCGCGCAGCCCGGCGAGGCGGGAAGCGAGGAACCGGAGCGCGGAGCGCTCCGGGACCGCGCAGCGGTCTGCCGCCCTCCGGGCGCGCAGCGCCCCGGCACCCGCACCGCGGGGAAAACAAAAGACCCCTACGCCCGGTCGGCGGCGCAGCGGGCCGGGAAGGATCAAAAAAGGGAGCCGCGTCCACTGAAGCCCACACCACCCACAGCGCAGCGGCACCACACACTCATCAACACCCCGCCCCGAAAGCAGGCGCAGCACCAAACGCACCCACACCACCAACCGCGGGGCCGGCCGTTGGCCGGCTGGGGGAAGCCCCCTGACGGGGGCATCGCGGGTGGCCGGGGACGGGCCCCTGACGGGTCCCGCGAGCGCCAGAAAGGGGCGCAGTGGGGGTCGGGCTGCCCCCTGCCGGGGGCGGGACAGCCCGGCTGGACCCTTGACAGCCACAGCCCGCTCTGACGCGGGCCGGCCGTCGGCCGGCTGGGAGCTGCCCCCTGACGGGAGCAGCTTGGTGGTCAGGCCCGGGCCCCTGCCGGGGCCCGGAAAGACGGGTGCGGGCGAGCCGGGCCCCTTAGGCCCCATCTCCTGCCGTCCCGCCTCTACCTCGGTACGCCCGGCCCCGAGACGGGGGTCTGACACGCGGTTCCGGTTGTTCGAGTCACTTCTGCTTCCACGCAGGGAACTGGCGGCGGCGCGGTGGAGTTCTCCGCCTGCGCCCCCATAAGCAGGATCAGCAGTGTGACGACGACCGCGCCAACGGTGATGGGGCCAGCCAAGTCCTTCCACTTGTACGCGGCGTACGCCGCAAGAACGCCGACCAGGAGCAGCACAATGCCCTGGAGGCTGAAAAACGCGCTGTCGTTCAACGCAGTGCCCTTCGGCCGGGGCCTGCTCGCCGGGCATGAGAGTCGGGGCGAGCAGGCCACAACATCGCCCCTCGCCGAACGGCAAGGAGCCCTGCACCTCCTCAGACGAGGTGCAGGGCTCGAAAAACAAAAGGACCCAGACCTCTCCATTGAAGGAGCATCTGAGCCGTCGGGGGTTCGCTAAAAGATGTCTACATGATCGAGAACGGCCTCGCTACCCCGCGAGCCGGTTTGTCTTCCCCCCTCGGCCCTGCCCCCTCCTGGACCTGCACACACGGCCGATCCGCTCCCGCCACGGCAAAGCAATTCGTCACTGACGTTACGGGTTCCGCAGAGCCCGAACAGTCACTTCCCCGGAGTGGTGAAGCGAGCTCCCGCACGGCTTCGCCGGCCCGAGTAGAAAGTCCGAGGGCTGCGCATTGCGATCAGCAGGCTCAAGTGGTCCACGGCGGCAGCGAGCTCCGCCAGTTCCTCGTGCTGCTCGCGGTATGTATCGGAGGGCGCGGCCTTGAACATGTCCGCGAGGCGGTCTATCTCGCTGATGACCTCCTCGAGGGGCCGTGGCTCGTTCTTGGCCGACTCGCTCTCCATCCTCGTGCGCGCTCGGCGCATCTCGTACGCACGCTGCCGACAGACCGACGAACAATACACAGGCAGTCGCCCTCTGCCCTTGTACTCCAGTTGCCCCGCACACCAGGCGCACGCTCTCTGCCGAGAGCTCGGTGGCGTCGCTCGCGCACTGTCCTCCCGATCCACACCAACAGTGTGTCGGTCACAGCCCCCAGACGGGTCCCGAGCGCACAGACATGCCACTGCAGGCGCCAAAGAAAACCCTGAAATGCGTATCTCAGGCCGACTTCAAGGGTGCCGGGCCGGGGCCCGTGGGGCCCCCTTGACAGCCCACCGCCCGCTTGGAGCGGGCCCGCCGTCGGCCGACAGGGACTGCCCCCTGCCGGGAGCTTCGCGGGTGACCGGGGACGGGCCCCTGACGGGGCCCGCGAGCGCCAGGAAACGGGCACAGCGAGGGCGGCTCGGGCTGTCCCCTGCAAGGGGCACGTGGAGCTGGCCCCGCCGGTGAGGAACTGCTACCGGGTAAAGAATCCATCGATCACGACCGTGCGGCAGGCGACGTCGGCGCGTCGCCACCCGGTTGAGGGATCGAGGTGCAAGACCGCTGTCATGGGGGCCCGGTCCTCGGCGCGAACCTTGGACTTGTCCCAGCTCGTCTGCTCCAGCGTTTCCAGAGCGGGCGTGAACTGGTACCGATGGCCGTCATAGAGCAGCAGGCCGTCAACCAGCGGCTGTCCGTCCGCCGCCGGGTGGAGGATGCAGGCGAGGGCGATAGGCCTGTCCTTCCACCAGAAGACGCGCCGGTCGGCCGGACTATCTGCTTGGGTCTCCTTGTTCATGGCGATGCCCGTCCCCCACGCCTGGACCAGAGTGCCGCGGACGCCCAGGACGCCCGCAAATTGGTCCAGGGCGACGGTGATCGCGCGCTGAATCTCCGGCTGAAGCACGTCGACGCGGGGGCCTAGATCGCGCAGTGTCCGCCGGACGGCACCGTCGTGCAGGGCAGCGGTCCTCTCCACCTGAACCCATGTGGCCTCTGGGCCCGCGCCCTGGGCTGCCAGCAAAGTGACCGAGTTCTGGTGGTGCTCCACCAGCGTCCGGAAGAAGCGCCGGACCTCTCTGCTCGCGCCGGGCAACTCGGTGCTCAGCCGCGCGCCCGCATCCCCGCTCCGACGCCTGAAAAGTGCCAAGGCCCCTCCCCCTCGCGCCCAGGCCCTCCACCCGAACCCGACCGCGGAATTCTGTCAGGCAGGGAAGCCGTCTGCCGGCGAATCACGCAGGACACATCGATGGCAGCCAGAGCCTCACGGCGCATCTCCCCCACCACACGCTCATACGATCGTGACACTGCGGGCCCGAGGCGGAATCACTTCGTACGCGGACGGTACAGGTACGGCTACCGGGCGATACCTTGGGGCGGTGGATCAAGGACTGCCCAATTCAGAGGCCGCTGAGCGGGTGACGAGCCGGGAGCAGGATGCCGTGCGGCTCCTGCTGCTCATCGACGGGGCATGCGACCCCGTGTCCGACGTCGAACGAGCTGACCCTGGGCTGAAAACTGCTGTGGGCGTTGTCCGCACTCAGGTGCGCTTGCAGAAACTGGACTTCTGGCTCCGCAACCCCGACTACCTCGCTGATGAACTGCTGACGAAGTACGAGGCGAGCGCCGAGGGCCGCCTGCTGGAGTTGGCCGGCCTGATTCTCGATTCTGAGGAACCAGAGGTGCGGTGCTATCCCATGCTGCGGCACCACTTCGGGGCATACGAACCATTGGACGACGCCCTGGCTGTGCTGCGTAGCGCTGGTCTGGTGGCTCGTCGCCGGCGTGGGACCGTCGACCGGGTACGGCAGCACGACTACTTCCTGCTGGAGGCGGGGCGGACCGTCGCACGTGAGGTGATTCAGCAAGCACCCGCCTTCCAGTACTACGTGGACCGGGTGGGGCTGGTGCTGGATCTGGCCGACGGACGTGGTGGCAGCCAACTTAAGAAGCAGCAGTACCTGCAGCGCGAGTACGCCGAGGCCGCCCGCGGTGATCGGATCGGTTCGGTGAGTGTGCGCGCACGGGCGCGGCTGGAGGAGCTGCGCAGGCAGGCAGGGGACGGGGAAGCGGGGGAGCATGGCTGACGAGACTGCGCTGGAGACGCGGATCGCCACGCGCGCGCGGGTGACAGTTGACGAGGTGCGGACGGTGTTCGAGTCCCAGGGAATCCCACTGGGCGCGCCTCCTGCCCGGCCGCGGCCTTTGCGGATTCACCGGCTGCGCGTGGCGGGGGTGCGGACCGGCGCCCTTGAACCCGGACCGTTCGACACCACGTTCAGGTTCGGCGATGGGCTGACGGCCCTGGTGGCGTCGAACTTGCGGGGGAAGTCGAGTGTGCTGGAACTGGTGACCTGGTGCCTGAGGGGTACTCCGCGGGAGAAGAGCGGTGCCATCCACTGGCTGCGCGAAGTGGACCTCGACGCCACGGTGGCGGGCCAGGCCATGGCCTTCCGCCTCGACCTGGACAACGAGGAAGTCACCTCGGCGGTCGCGATGACCGGGCCCGATCTGGCCGTGCTGGAGGCCCGTCGCTCCCCAGACCCAGCGCACCAAGTGCTGCCGCTGTTTCGTGCCGCGAGCTCGGAGAGCTACGCCGAGCAGGTGCAGGCGCTGATGATGCAGTGGATGGACCTGCATCCTCTGATCAGTGCCAATCAGGGGACGTCCGCCGTCGCGCACGGGTGGCCCGCGTACTTCGGGGCCCTGTACCTGCCGGCGGCCCGCTCTTCGGCGCTGCTCGGGGATGTCGTGATGGCCGGTCTGCCGGGCCGCCTCCTGCAGGTGTTCCTGGACTTGCCGGCTGCCGGTGTGCTGACCAAGGTCAAAACGCAGGCGGAACTGATGACCGCCGCCCGCAAACGCCGTCAGACCGCGGCGCAAGCGGCGCAGGATGAGCGTGCCACGCAGCGACGGCAGACCGAGGAGGACCTGGCGACAGCCCGGGCTCGCCTGGAGCAGCGGGCGGAAGATGCACCTGGTTCGGATCAAGAGTCGTTGGCTGATCTGGCCGCGACCACGATGCGACAGGCGACCGTGGTGGCGGACCGCCAGCAGTCGTGGGATGACCTGATGCGGGTGCACCGGCAGGCCAAGAGCCAGCGGCAGCGCGACGAGAAGCTGCTCAACGATGTCCGCGAAAGCGCTATCGCACGCCGGCTGTTCCACGGACTCGACCCGACAACGTGTCCGCGGTGCGATCAGGACATCGCTGCGGACCGGCGCCGGCTGGAGGTCGAGGCGCATAGCTGCGCCGTATGCGCACGCCCCGTCGAGGGCGATGACGAGGCGCCCGAAGACGTCCTGGCCGAGGCCGAGGAACGTGTGCACCTCAGCGCCCAGGCCGAGCGGTTGGCAAAGGACGCCTTGGAGCAGTCGGAAGGTGAGCTCGATCAACTGTCACGCGACCTGCGCACGGCGCAGGAAAGGCTGCGGCGGGCGGATGCGGCCACGCGGGTGCCGGAGTACGCCCAGGCTCGAGAGGAAGTGCTGCGCCTGGAAGGCGCGTTGAGCGTTCTTCCCGAACTGCCTGCCGCTCCCGACGATCCGGCCGAGAACCTGGCGATCAAGGTACTGCGTGCCGGCGTGAAGATCCTTGAGGAGGACCACGCGAAGGAAGCGGACAAGCTGTTCGCGGACCTCAACACAGCGATCTCCGACCTCGGGCGCAAATTCGGTTTCGCCGCACTGGAGTCGGTGAGTATCGACCGTGCGGCGCGCCTGAAGGTGACGTCGGACGGTGGGCATGAGCGCAGCTTCACCGACCAGGTGCCCGGTGAACGGCTGCGCCTGCGGATCGCTGTGATCGTGGCACTGCTGCGCGTGGGCGCGGCACACCAGGTTTCCACACACCCGGGCCTCCTGTTGATCGACAGCCCCAAGGCAGAGGAGATCCAGAACGTCGACATCCACCTCCTGCTGAAGGAACTCAACGACGTGGCGAGGGCGAACCAGCTGCAGGTACTTGTCACGACCGCAGACTTCGGCCTGGCCCACGATGTTCTGCCGCCTGACAAGATCAAGGAAGCGGCAGACGGCAAGCCCCTGTGGTGACACGCACATGAAGGAGGGAGACGGGACATGACGCAGCTCGCCGACCGCCTCAGCGACCTGGCCACCACCGGTACCCGAGCGATCACGTTCCAGCACATCGGGCTGCCCGCGGATGCGGTGCGCGACCAGGTTCCGGACGTTGCAGCCGGCCCGCTCGCCCCCCTCCTGGCCGAGGCAATCGTCCATGCCTACGACGCCGCAGACGGTGCATGGAAGCAGGCGTCAGCCGCGTTCCCCGCAGGGTTCGCCCACCAGAGCAGCGTCCTGGCCCTGACCTCGTCGCTTGAGACCCTCCTGGGCAGCGCCGCCACCACCAAGGCGCTCGCCAAGCCCTTGAACGGAGCTCTCCTCGACGGGCTCACCGAACAGGTCGAGCAAGGCCCACTCCTTGCCGCCGCCCGCCTGGAGGGCGCTGTCAGGCTCGCCGCCTCCGAAGCAGTCCGCCCCTACCAGATCTGGGACATCCTCGAGGAACTGCCCGCCGACGGGCCGGAAGACTTCCTTGAGCGACTCCCCCGCGTCCTGGGCGTGGCCCTGGACTGCTGGGCGCAGCAGGAAAAACGCGTCTCAACCGCAGTGCGGAAGCTGCTGCAGCACCTGTCCGTCGACGAGGCTGCCGACGTCGACGCCATGTTCGAGCTCGGCTGTGACCGCCTTCGGACCGCCCTGTCCTCGACCGACCTGCCCGAGGTGAGCCGCCTCATCAGCGAGGCCCGCTCGCTCTTCGCCGCGGCCGAAGCGGCAGAAGAAGCCCGCGATGACGCTGCCGCCTATCTGGCCGTCTGTGACTCCATCCTCGGCTTCACCGCGAACAACGCTGCCCAGGTGGCATCGGCCGCCGACCGGATCGAACATGCCCTGGAACGCCGCCGGGCCTGGCTGCACGGCACTCACCAGCCCTCATGGCTCCAACCACGCCAGGCAGCCGAGGTCGCCTGGTCCCAACTCCTCATCCAGCTGCGGACCGCTGCGGGACTGCTCGAGGCGGACGTATGGATGGACTCCTGGCAGGCCGTTGACGCGGTCGTCACCGCATACCGAGCTGCCCGCACCATCAAGCCACTCGGCACCACCCAGGAGACTCCAGGGCTGGCCGCGCTGGTCGAACCGGCCGTCGAGGACGGCTTCCTACGCAAAGAGGCCTTCCTCAGCGCCCTGCGGCACGCCGCAGCCCACCCTGAGGGCTCCCCACGCTCCGGCTTCGACACTGCTGCCGCAGCCGCTGTCCTCGCCCGGATCGGCGCCCGCGACTCCCGCAGCCCAGTCAGCAGCGACCCAGACGGCTCAGACGACGAAGACCCCGACGCCGAGGCTGGCAGAGAGCGCCTGTATCGCATCGCGCCGACCGTCGTGCGCCAACTCGGCATGAAGGACGCTCTCCACCTCGCCGCGAACCTCGACGACACCGGTCTCGCGGCCGTCGAAAGCCTCGCCTACGACAATGACGTCGCACGCCTCAACGCCGATGACCCCCTGATCATGCCGCTGCTCGACAACTTCCTGGCGCAGATGTCCGAGCATGAGGCGTTCACAGGGGCCGTCCGGCGGACGTTCAGCGTGTTGGTCACCCAGACTTTGCTGTTCCTCAAAAGCCGATCCGACCTGACCCGCACCAGCCTGCTTGGTCCCGGCAAGAAGGACGACCCTCCCTTCGACTACCGCCGTAAACCTGAGAAGGGGCATCGCGACGCGAACGAGGGCGATCTCCAGCGCGACTTCCACCAGTGGCTGCTGGCCGGTCCCCTGCACAGCGTCGTCCAGGTCGAACCCATCAACATCGGCATGGGCCGCGCCGATGTCATGGTCCACTTCGGGCCCCTGCGCTACCTCACCGAGATGAAACAGGACAGCGACGACAACAGCCACGCTCACATCGAGGCCAAGTACCTCACCCAGGAAGCCGAGTACACCAACGCCAACGCTCCCTTCGGCCAGATCCTCGTCCTCGACCTCACTCCCAAAACCACCAGCAGCGGCACTCTACGCATCGACGAACTCGCCTGGCTGGCCACCCACCGCCCCCGCGGCGCCACCACCAACCGGCTCGTCCTCGCCGGAATCGTCACCGGCAACCGCCTCACCCCCTCCGCCTACTCACGCTGACCGAGGCACCCTCACAAGAGCCCGGGCCGTCCACGCTCCTGGAGGTCACCGCCGGGCGGCCTCCACGCGGGTCGCAGAACCAGCAGCGTCAGTCACCTGTCTGCCCCCGCTACGAACGGCCTGGCCACGGCCGACGGCGGAATCGACGCGAGTGATGGTGATCAAACCGGCTCACCATTCCTTTCGATCAACGGCGCTGATGTCGTAGCTCTGGGTGGCTTCGGCAACCTCGCGTGCACACCGGTACAACGGGGCCTTGACCCGCACGATGGCACTGAGTTCGAGCTCGAACACACACCCACCGCAGGGGCGGGGCGGGATTGTTGTCCCGCCCCGCTGGCGTGGCTACTTGCTCAGGTCGAGCCGGATGGGCATCAGTAGGTGCCGGTAATCCTGACCGACCATGTCGGGCCCCTCGGTGAGCAGCACCGGCTTGCTCGTGAATCCGTCCTTCATCTCGCGGATGTGCAAGGTGATGGTGTCGCTGGTGAACGTGCCGAGCGCGTCCAGGAGGAAGGCGGGGTTGAGGGCGAGCAGGTTGCCGAGCAGGGTGTCGGCGCTTCCATGGGTGATCGTGGACGGGATGGTCATGCCCTTGGTGCGGGCCTGGTCGTCAGCGGTCCCGATGCGCGGGGCGAGGGTGAGGGTTCCGTCGACGTCCCACGCGAAGCTGACGGGCATGCCGTTCTCGCCCTTGGCCTTGATGAGGGCCTGGCACTTCTTCGCGGCCCGCACGACCGTGGCGCGCTCCACGCGGACGGACGTGTCGCACTCGGTCGGGAACAGGCTGTCGTACTTGGGCAGGCTGCCCTCCAGCGGGCGCATCGTGATGGTGGTGTCCCCCATCGACAGGGTGGCCCGGGCGACGACGTCCTTGCCGCTCTCGATGATGCCGATGCCCACCGGGCCGTCGTACGACTTCAAGCGCTTGGCCAAAGGGGCGAGAATCCCAGCCGGGATGAGCGTGGTCAGCGGCTTCTCCAGCGGCTTGACCGTGGCGCTGGTGGGGACTTCGGCGACCGCGAAACGGTAGCGGTCGGTGGCCGCCATCGCGAGCGTCTCGCCCTCCAGGGTCATCTGGACACCGGTGAGCGTCGGCAGGGTCTCGTCGCGGCCCGCCGTGGGCAGCACGCGGTTCAGCTGAGCGAGGAACGTCTGCGCATCCATGGTGGCCATGGCGGGCACGGCCTCCGGCGGGTGCGTGAACTCGTGGATGTCGAGCGCGGTGATCGGCACGGTGATGTGCTCGGTGGCCAGCAGGTCCCCGGCGAGCGAGACCGGCGTGCGGGCAGCGACCGTCTTGGTCTCGCCCGCCACCATCGCGGCGAGCGCCTTCTTCAGCTCCACGAAATCGAGCAGCGAATATCCCTTCGCGGCGGGCGTGCCCACGGGCACCGTGACCGACACGGCGGTCCAGAAATCGAAGGTGCTGAGGGTGAGCCGGTTGCGGCTCGTCTGGATAAGCACGCCGCGCTGTGCGAGCGGTTGAGCCTGAGTCGGTACGCCGAATTCGGCGATGCTCAGCGCCTCGGTGATCTGCGCGTGCATTCCGGCGAAGTGCGCGGTCGGCTTGACGGGCTTCTTTTCGTTCTTCGCGGCAGTCTTCTCGGCGGTGACCTGAGTCTCGGGGTGGGACATAGCTCTCCCTCGGGTTGGGGTGTGCCTTCGGTTCGTTGGCCGACTGCCACCGCCGACCAACAAGACAACTATACCATTCACGAGTCACTAAAGGGGGGTGTTTCGCGGCGGTTTCTGGGGTCAATCTCCGCTGGTCGCCTGGCATATGGGTGACGGGGGCGGGGCACTGCGCGGCGGGCGTCGGCGGTGCCCCGTGGCGCGTAGCGCCGAGGGCAAGGAGGCGGGCAGTGCGGAGCAAGGGAGCGGGGCGCGCAGCGCCCTCAGCGACCGGCTGACCGGCCTCCGCGGTGCGTGAGAGCGCGCAGCGCTCGGTCCGGGCCGCAGCGCAGCGGAGCGCCCGGCACGCAGCAAGGGGCGAGGGCCGCGAAGCGGGCCAGCCCCGGCCGCCGTGGTCCGCCGCGCGGCGCCCCGCCCCCGTCAACGAAAGTGCTGCGCACATGCGTCACTCGCGGCGGTGACAGGACGGGCGAGCATTGACCGAGGGGCGGGTAGGCTCCGGGCATCCGCGAAGCGGCCACCTCAGCGGCCGGCGGATTGTCTCGGCGCCCGCGGCCCGGACTTCATGCTGAGCACATGAACGACTGGGACGGTCCCGATCCGCCGGACTGGCAGCTGTACGTCGTCGGCCGACTGGGGCCCGGCGAAGGGCCGGTCAGTGGTGAGAGCTATGTGGTCTACGTACGGCCGTGCTGGCAGTGCGGAGCGCCGGTCGGCGAGCTGTGCCTGCCACTTGCGCGGGCGCGGCGGTTGCGAGGTGCCCACGCAGCGCGGTACGCGAACCTGACGTCGTACGACATGGAGCGCAACCGGGAGGCTCTCCAGCGGCCGTGCCCGCGATGCGCTGCGGCCGCGGGGGCGATGTGCCGGATGGTACCGATGGACGGGAGCCGGCCGCGGGAGCTGCGGCAGACCGTGCACACGGCCCGCGAGGGACGGCGCCATGGGCTGACGGGACGGGCTGCGCCGCCGTCTGACCTGCGGCGGTTATAGAAATTCGACCGTGAATGAGGCGGCGCAGCAGAGGTCTAGGGCTGGGGCTCGGCAGCTTCCTTGTACGAGACGTGGCCGATCGCGCGGTACGCCTTGTCCAGGCCCTGCTCGACGGCCTGGACGGCTTCGCTGGCTTTGGCGAGGCCGGCGCGGAAGTCCTGCAGCTTCTCCGCCAGCGATGCGCCCCTGAAGTCTGTTTCCAGGCGGTCGCCGGCGCGCAGCCGGTCGATGCCGCCCTCCAGGAGCTCGAGCAGCTGGGGCAGTTCGTGCGCGCTGCGTGTCAGGCCGCTGAGGATCCGGTACGCCTCCAGGGGGTACTCCAGCGGCACGTCGACCAGCCGCCGGGCCAGCTCGGTGTGTGCCTGGGCGGCGTCCATCGCGTACTGCTCAACGCGCTTGTCGTCTTCGATCACGAACAGGCCCTTCTTCGCCTCGGCGAGATGGTGCCGAGTCTGGCATCGGGCGAGGTGTTCCGGGCCGGAACGGCGTATCGCGCGGCAGCGATCGCGGGCTGCCTCGTTCGGCCCAGACTGCGGCCGTGTTCACGGTGTCCCGGCCCGCGACAGGGCAGCGTGGGGAGCGGAGTCCGCCCGGGAGTCCTTCGCACGTCGACCGGGCGGACCACTCTTCGCGGTCCTCAGAGAGCGCGCAAGACAGCAACCACCTTGCCGGGGTCGGGTCATTCCCAAACGAGGCGCAGGGCGCGGGACGGGGACTGTCGCCCGGCCCTCCTGGGAAGCCCCACTGGATGCTGTCGAGGACGATCCGGTGACGTCGTCGAAGCTCCGGGGCGCGCTGGCAAGCCGGCTGGTGAGCCCACCACGTCCACCCGCTCGCAGCGGATCACGGAACGCATGAGGTCAGCCGCGCGTCGGAGTCAACGGGCAGGCTGACCGGGACGATGTCCGCCTCGGGGGTGATGAGCAGGGCGTCGGGCGTGCGGGTCATGGGTGACTCCATCTCTCGCAGAGGTGGGTTCTCGGTGTTGGCCGACTGCCACCGCCGACCAACAAGAGCAAGGGGCAACTGTCATTCCTGGTAGGCCGGACCACCGCCACGCAGCGCAGGATCCCCGTCCAGCTGGTTCATCGCCGAGGCCGCCGACGCAGCCGAAGGAGCGTCGCGGTCAGCTCCGGCAGAGCCTTGACCACAGCAACCGTGTCAGTGCGATGGGCCCGGATCAACGCGACGACACAGACAGCCGCCGCGCACAGGATGCCGAAGCAGACCACGAGGAGCGGCAGCAAGAACAACGGGTCGATGGGCATGACGGGCCTCCAGTCGGTTGAGAGAAGTCCGTCCCCTCACGGGCGGACGGAAGGACGATGGAAGCCGAGCGCCCCAGGCCCGCAAGGGCGGCGGTGTGCGTCTGGCATCCGAGCTCAGTCAGCCATGCAGCCATTGCGTGCTTTCCGGATGCTTCGCGGGGTTCTAAGGTCCCGGGTTGTGGTCAGAGGTGAGCCCAGTGGGGCGGATCGGGAGTTGGTCGCACGCCTGTCGGCGCTAGGGCTGACGGTGTCGGGGGCACAGTTGGAGCGGTGGCGGGCAGCCGGGTTGCTTCCGGCGCACGAGCGGCGGTGGCTGGGGCGCGGGCGGGGCTCAGTGTCAGTGCTGCGGGAGCCGGTGGTGGACGTCGCGTCCGCACTCGCGCGGCACGCGCGTCAGGGGCGCGATCTGCGATGGGCGGTGATCGGCTGGTACGCGCAAGCCGGGCGCCAGCCGTTCCCCGGTGGCCAAGCAGTGCCGGAGCCGCCGTGGCCGGCCGTACGGGAGGCCCTGCTGTGGGCCATGGAACGTTCCAGGATGCAGCGGCTTATGACGCAGGCCCGTACGGGCGGCGAGCGGCAACAGGACGCGTTCTATGCGGACGCCGAGCGGGCGCTCGCGCACGGGCCGGCCGGAATGCCGGACCCGGACCAGGTACGCCGGCAGCTGCAAGACGGCGCCGACCTGGTACCGATGGTGCGCGGCCTGGACGCGGCGCGGCGGCGTGCGGGCACGCACCTCATGGCGGCCAGCGCGATGGGGGCGGACGAGATCGGCAGCCAGGTGCTCGTCGAAACCCTCCGCGTGCTGATGCCCGACCTGAGCACCGAGGCGCTCGCCGCGGCCGCCGAACAGGCCGAGACCGACGGCACGCTCGGCACATGGGCCATCGCTGGCGCGTACGATCCGCTCGCCCTCCTGGCCACCGCCGGCGAACAGGACATGGCCCGCGCCCGCCAGCGGGCGCAGCAGCTCGCCGGCATCGCAGGGCTGCTGTTCTTCCACGGGCTGCTCATGCCGGACACCCCCGCCCTCGCAGCCCTCCGGGCCGCGTTCACCGCCACCGGCCTGGCGCCGCTCCTCCAGCTGATGATGCCCCAGATGCTCAACCCCACCGGTGTGCCCCACGCCCTCGCCACCTGCCTTACCCCCGCCGGCGCCCAGCTCGCCGATCTCGTCGAGGCCCTCCTGCTTCAGCACGCCGAGCACGGGCTGCTCACCGGTCCCGGAAGCCAGCACCCCACCGCAGAGGCCTACATGGCCGCCTGGCTCGACGCACTCGACGACGCCCTCGCACGTACCAGGACCGCCAGCCCGGAGCACGGCGGGCCAGCGGGCGCCTGACGCCCGCCGCCGGTCCTGCGGCGTCGCAGGCGGGGAGCCACTGGCGACGTCGATGCGGCGCCCCGCACGTCCTGTGACCGCTGCGGCAGCGCGCCCAAGGCAGCCTCATAGACGGCTGCCTCGCCGCCTGACGATCAACCCCTGACCACAAGAGACGACGTCACGAGTTCAAGCTCAGTAGTTTGTGCTACAGATCGAATGTTGAGGTGTCTATTCCGCGACCGGCAAGGAGTTCCTTCACTTCGACGTTCAGATCCGGATACCCCTTCTCCTTGCCTTTCTTCACCCGCTTCTCTGCCGCCGCCCGTGCCCTTGGCACGCCATACGAGGCAGACGGATAGCCATATGACTTGTACCTGTCGTTGAACCAGGCAATGCGCTTCTCGTCGGTGATCTCGGCAAGAACCTCATCGATCTGGTCAAGAACATCCAGGACATCGGTATGCGCCGACAGGTACAGGTCCCGCAGGCTGCTGTCCTTGTACATGGCACCGTCCCGCGGGGTCCCTTTCCCGTCCCAACGGATACAGAGGTCCATGGACACAAGCCAGACGACGGGGTTCTTGTCACTCTTGGCCCGATTGCACTTGTGGCAGATCGGCAACAAGTTCGGAAGGTCGTCCAGGCCACCATCCGAGAACGGTATGACGTGATCCATTGTCTGGGACGGGTTGCTGCACCAGAAGCACTGACCGTCATTCGCGAAGAGCACGGCCAGCCATTCCCAGATCATGAAGCGTCGCCGCTTTCTCCCCACCCTTCAGTCCTTCCATGTTTCGTCATTCAATTTCCGTATCCTGCCCGAACGAAGCCGGCGGGCAAGCGGCCCGGCGTCGGGCTGTGCCCCTCGGCCGACCGCCCTGGATCGTCCTTCACTGAAGCTGGCGCGTCGTCGACGGCGACGCGGTAGCAAACCCGGTCGGGTGCTGCGCCGGTCCGGGTCAGTAGCGGGGGCCGTAGGGGCTCAAACCGCCGAGGAAGGGCTTGAGATCTTCAGCCCGTGGTTCCGGGATATCCGGGAGTCGGAGCCCTCGAGCCAGAGGGTTGCCTCGTGCCACATGCCGCATGGCCCACTCCACCCACTCCTCAGCCTGGGTCCTTGTGGAACCGGGTGGGAGGGACGCCACGTGTGCTCGGGCGGCCTCCAGATAGTCGCCCAGCCGGGTTGCGTGGCGCCAATCGGCATGCTGTGATTCCAGCTGCTTAACGCGGTATGCCTCGGCGTACCGGTCGCGGGCCTCTGCCATCGCAGCTTCCCAGCGCAGACGCTGTTGCCGAGCTGCTTCAAGGTCGGCCTGGCGTTTGCGCTCGGCGGCCTGTCCGCGCAGTCCGATCTCCTGCACAATCTCGGCGAGCTGGTCTTCCAAGCTGCGTCCGGAGCTATCGGCCCACTCGGACGCGCGGTGTGGCTGGCCACCGCTGAGGACGAGGCGCAGCCGCTCCGAGGGCGTGTAGTCGAAACGCGGAATCCGCGCCCATGAGTACTTCTTCGCTTCGGCGCGCTCCTTGTCCGTCGGGATGTGCTCGCTTCTGTCCTTCTCCTGAAGGACACGGAACTCCACCGTCTGCCCCTGGGCAGTGATCGTGAAGTGCGGCCGAGCGCTGAGCCGGCGGTAAGGAAGTGGTGCGGCGTCCACCACGCCGGGTCTGCAGGTGTGGCCATCCGCTTCCACGGTTGTAAGGAGGGCGTGGAGAAGGCGGAGTGTGCGTTGCTGGACGGGCTTGGTCAGGCCGAGCGGGTGGCGCACCTTCTGTATGGCCTGGACGACAGGGTGCGGACGGGTCAACCGTGCCGACACGACCACCTGTTCCAGCACGGCCAGACGCCAGGCTGGAATGTCCACGAGCTTGATCTCGACGCCTTCCCGGCACCGGTACCAATGCAGCTCCTTTGTCTTCGGGATCCGTTCGGACCTGCTCGCCAAGGAGGCACGTCTGTACCAGGCGTCTGTGTCTGGTCCGGACTTCACGATCCTGCCGCCGGCTGCTTCCAGTTCCTCCAGGAGCTGTTGGGTGAAGGTCTTGCGCGGCTGCGACGGCCCACATGGCGGCGAAGTCGTGGCCGGTCCCGAACTCGTCGGCGCGGGGACGCGAGGCAACCGGGGCATGGGCAGTTTTCTCGCCGGCGCATTCTGGTCTGGGTAGGTGCCGTGGGCCAAGTAGTAGCGCCCGGTGTCTGTCAGCACCGCGTTCCACTGACCGCCGCGTCTGGACACCTTAACCAGCCCGCGGTTCTGCAAGGCCTGGCAGCTGGTCTTGTGGGTATTGGAGTCCCAGATTCCGTCCGGACAGCCCTTACCGACCCACCGCAGCACTGCCAGCTGCCGTTCGTTGAGCTTGTGCCTCATGCCCTGCCTTCGACCGGTGAACAAGCGCCTGGCCTGGATGCTGTCAGAGGCGGGGCCTCTCGCATCGCCGTTTGCGGCGGGATTAGCCCTACGAGGTGGATCGGTTGCCGACTCCACGCGGCCGGAACTCGGACAATGCGGGCCGGGTGTCGTTGGCACCTGGAATGGGGCGGGCGGAGTGATCTGACAGGTGCAGTGGGAACGGCTGCGGCCGTGCCTGCCGGTCAGCAACGGTCGTTGTGGCCGGTGGCGGGGCCGCAGGTAATCAACGGAATTCTGCACCTGGTGCGGGCCGGAGTGCAGTGGCGTGATCTGCCCGAACGGTTCGGCCGTGGATCAAAGCGGTCGTCCGATCTCGGCGCTGCCGTGTTGGGAGCGCTGGTCGGTGCGGCCGCCCCAACATCTTCATGACCGTCGCCCCATTGTCGTTCTCAGAATGCGTCGACAACCGCTCCTGCTTGTGACCTACGCAGCTAAGCAGGACCTCTCTGCGGGCCCACGGGCCTCGTGATCTCGTCGTGGCTGACATGCACCAGGTGCTCGTGTGCGAGGTGGGCCACCCTGCGGCGTACGACGACGTACAGGTGCAGGGCGGGCACCGACCTGCCTGGCCATGCCCGCGCACTCCCATTCCGGCACAGTCCGTCGACTTGTTCCGGGCGACGGGTGGGTGCTTCAGTGAGCTGTTTCGAGGAGGGATGCGTGCGCTTCATTGTGCTGGGTGCGAAGGAACGGCCACGGAGCAGGCGCAGGCGTCGGGCTTGTCTCCTGGAGCCCGTTCCCTGGCCTGACGACGACTATCTGACGCTGTACCGGCTGTGGTTCGCCGACGGCTTCGGTTCGGTCGACGAACTGGGGCCGGTCAAGATTGGCTATGCCGACCTGGTGCGGGATGAGAGGCCGCTCGAGAAGGGGGAGTTCCGTCAGCTGACGGGGCTGGACCGGCGGCTGTACTGGTTCTCGGTGGGGCAGGACACCGCCTACTACGAGAACATCGTCAGGCTCGATCCCTCGGTGCGTATGGAGATCCTTGAGGGGTTGTGCGACATCGCCTTCGACCCCGCCGCTTTCGCAGAAGCCATGCTCTGGGACGTCACGCGGACATCGTTGCTGCGCAGCGTCGAGCCACAGACCGTCGAGGGTCAGTTTCGGCGTATCGCCCGGGGCGGGACCCGGCTGACGGCATATCACTTCAACTATGTCGCACCGACAGACACCGCACTCCAGGACACCACAACGCACGTAGGGCGGCTGTCTTTCTCGGTCACACCGCACTCTTGGCCCCCGACCAACATCCACGTGCTGATCGGCCGCAACGGCGTGGGTAAAACGACCCTGCTGGGCAATCTCGGCGAGGCGGTGGTGAACCAAGCTGCGGAGGCCAGCGACGTCGGTGAGATCGTCTGGGCCGGTGACGGAAGTGGATCGTTCACCAACGTCGTATCCGTCACGTTCAGCGCCTTCGACCCCGCTCAGGAAAGCGTTGAGGCAGAGGCAGGAGGCAACGGCGAGGATCGACACCCGCAGGTGAGGGGCTGGGATGGGGGCAAGGACGTTCCGGGCGACCAGACGCCGCCGGCTGACCCGGTCGAGACGCCCGTGTCGTACACGTATGTAGGCCTGGCCAAGGTCGATGTCTTCGGGCGTCCTACCAGGGAGCGCAAGTCGTACGACGACCTGAGCGCGGAGTTCAGCAAGAGCGTCGAGGAGGTTACTGCCGCCGGGCGGGTGGTCCGCTGGATAGCCGCGCTGGACGTGCTGAGCAGCGACCCGCACTTCTACGAGTCCCCCATCCATGCCTTCGCCCGGTCCATGCAGCGCCGCACGACCTTTCATGAGCGGGACGAGAAGAAGGCGCGGGAGATCTTCTCCGGCCTCAGTTCGGGGCACGCCATCGTGCTGCTGACCATCACGCGACTGGTGGAGACCGTTGCCGAGCAGTCCCTCGTACTCCTGGACGAGCCCGAGGCCCACCTGCATCCACCGCTGCTGGCGTCCTTTGTGCGGGCCCTGTCGGACTTGCTGACCGACCGCAACGGCGTCGCGTTGATCGGGACCCACTCCCCCGTGGTCTTGCAGGAGGTTCCTCGTTCGTGCGTGTGGAAGGTAAGCCGCTGGGACCGTCACCCGCCGCAGCGGCCCGATCTTGAGACCTACGGAGAAAACGTCGGGGTCCTCACCCACGAGATCTTCGGCCTGGAGGTCAGGGAGTCCGGATTCCATGCCGAGATCGCCAAAGCCGTTGACGAGCTGGGGTCTTACGAGCAGGTCCTTGACCGCTTCCGGGGGCAGCTAGGCGGGGAGGCGAAGGGACTGGTCCGGATCCTGCTGGCATACCGGGCCGCGGCCAGGTACCGCTGATGTGGCCCCTTGACCCGCCGGCGCTTTCGGCCAGGGACAGCTATGACGCGTGTGTGCGCGGCACCAGGAATCTGCAGCGGCGCAGTCTGCTGCAGGCTGCCAGTGACAGTGTCGAAGCCGCGGGCGAGCGTTTCCGGCAGGCGGCGCGGCACGGCAATCTGCACGAGCTGAACAGTGCGGAGTTCACTGTGCCGGGAATCTCAGCGAGCGATGCGGTGCGATGGGCCTATGAGAGCGGCATGGTCAAAACCCGGGACGGCCGAGCCGTCTACGACCAGATCATGGCCGCCCCCGCGGACGAGAGATGCCCTCTGTGCGGCCATGGCATGGTGCGCACCCTGGACCACTTCCTGCCCAAGAAGATGTTCCCCGCGCTGTGCGTTGATCCGCTGAACCTGGTACCGGCCTGTGCCGATTGCAACCACGCCAAAGGCGAAGGCCTGCCCTCGGGCGCCGAGACCACACCGCTGCACCCCTACCTGGACCGTATCGACCACGACCCCTGGCTCGATGCGAGGATCGTGGACAGCAGTCCCCTCTGGATCGACTTCTTCATCAGCCCACCGTCTGGATGGGAGCCGATCCTCATCGATCGGACCGCGCACCATTTCGAACTGTTCGGGCTGGCCAGACTCTTCGCTGTCCAGGCCAATCGCACCGTAAACAACATCCGCCAGCAGCTCACCATGATGCTGGACGCCGGCGGGAAGGACATGGTCCGCGCCTATCTGTCGGGCGAAGCAGCAACGCGCCTCGCTCACCGGCTCAACGGCTGGGAAGCAGTGACCTATCGGGCCCTGGCACGTGACGACATGTTCTGCAGCGGCGCCTTCACCTCATGACCAAGGGACAAGGGTGTCGCCGCCATCATCGGCGCGTGCGATCCGCCGTACGGGACGCAATCGGCAACGTGGGGACCGACGTCCCGAGAAGCTGGACTGACGACCCTTCTCAGCGGGCGCGGGTCACGGGGCGGGGCAGCAGGTTGCGGAGCAGTTCGGCGGTCTCGGCTTCCATATCGACGCCGCCGAGGAGCTGTTCGTTGATGCGGGCGAGGCGTGCGGCGGCGTCGCGCAGGGCGTCGATGTCGCCGGCAGCGTGGTGGGCGAGGAAGATCTGGCGGTGCAGCATTTCGCTCTCCTCGGCGGCGAGCAGGCCGCGCTTCGCTGCCCACAGGGCGCCGGGGATATCGTCGGCTTCCCTGCGGCGGGTGGACAGCTCGTACGCGACGTCCACGACCGCGGAGACCATCTCCTGGATGGCCGGCTCGGCCCAGGCGTAGCGCTGGGGGTCGATGCCGGTGAAGGGCCGGCCGCGGACCAGGGCGAGGGCGCGGCGCAGAGCGAGGTCGCCGTCTTCGTCGTGGCGGGCCAGGCCGGTGCGGGCGAAGCGCTGGAAGCGGGTCCAGTCGCAGATGACGGTGGGGCCGAGGCGGTACCGGCTGTCGCCGGTGTCCTGGACGCGCGGCAGGTGGGCGTTGCCGTCGGCGTCCTTGCCGAGCCATGAGCGGGTCCTGCTGATGACGGCGTTGCGCATTTGCTTGTTGACCAGGCGCCCGGGCCAGAGGGCGTCGTCGATGCCGTGGTGGTCAACGCCTGGGTTGAGGGCGAGGAAGGTGACCAGCTCGATGCCGGCGCTGCGGCGGCTGGAGTCGATCCGGCCGCTCGCGCCTTCGATGCTGAGGGGCCCGAGCAGCAGGACAGCCGGCCCTTCGTCGGCGGCTGCTTCAGCCACCGGCTCAGATAGCCCGGCGGCGGCTGTGTCTACTGCCACCGGTGTCGGCGGGGCGCTGTCGGCGGCGGGGGCGGTGTCGCCAGCGGGTGCTGGTGCGGGGATGGTGACGTGGACTGCTGGCGCGGCGGGCGTGGCGCATGGGCTGGTCAGGGCGAGTGCAACGTCCGCCGGTCCGGAGGCCGGTCCGGGGTCGTCGTCCTTCGTGCCGGTGGCTTTCGGGGCGGCAGGGACTGCCTCGCCCTCGTCGTCGGCGGCCAGGATCTCGGCGAGCGAAGGGCCAGCGGGGGCACCCTGCGGCCCGTCCTCGTCCTCATCCTGGCGCTTGACCAGGTCGGTCGAGAGGGCCGGGCCGGCGCCTTGTTCGGATCCGTCAGTACCGGGCAGCGGCTCGTCGTCCTCGGAGGCGGCATCCCGCTCGAGCTCGGCATACTCCGCAGGCAGTCCGTCCTCGTCGGCGACTTGATCGGCCTCTTCATCGGGCTCTGCTCCTGCGGCATCCGCGCCGCCGGCGGCGTCGTCGATGCGCCCGGGCCCGTCCTGCTCGTGCTCGTCGTCCTGGTCGTCCCCGGCGTGGGTCCAGTCGGGGGCCGGGACGTCGGCGTCGCTGGCCGCGACGATGAGCAGCTCGATGGCGTCAGCGAAGTGTTCATCGCTCAGGCCTTGCAGTTTGACGGCGAGGTTGGAGCCGGGCAGGGCGATGGTGTGATCCGGGCCCTGGCATTCGAGAGTCCACGCGGTGGCCGGCAGCTCGGCGGGGGCGCTGGCCGTGATCACCGCGCCTGCAGCGCGGGGTTCTTCCGTGAGCGAGTCGAAGAGCGCGGTGCGGTCGGTGCTGTCCGGCAGGGACTCCGCGAGCAGGATGTGCGGTGTCCAGGCGCCGGCGGCGTCGTCCGTGAGCCGTGCGGCGCGCAGACTGCCCGCGCCGACGGCGGCCAGGGCGCGGCGTTGGTCGTCCGTGTGGCCGGCCAGTTCGGCGGCCGCGTTGGCGATGTCGGCGATGCGCACGACCCGCTCGGGGGCGGCGGCATCCAGGCCCGGCGCAGTGTCGTTCAAGGCGGTGACTTCGAGGTGGCCGGGAAGCGGGGTGCTGGCCAGCTCGACCGCGATGGCCTGCAGGACGTGCCGGGCGAAGTCGTCGTCGCCGGCCAGGTTCAGGATGCCGACGTGCTCCAGGTCGACCAGGACCAGGTGGCCGGCGCCGTCCCAGCCGATCGAGACCAGCGCCGGGTACGGGGCATCGGCGTCCCTCAGCCGCTCTTCGTCGGCCAGGTCCGGGCTGGAGGCCGGGCAGACCCACAGGTCCTGGCGGCCGGCCGCCTGGGCGAAGGGCTTCATGGGCGCGGTGTCCTCGGCCAGGTGGAGCTCCACCTTCGCTTCGTGGAGTACGACCGCTTCGATGACGGGCAGTTCGCGGTCGGCAGCAGCGAGGTTGAGGGCGAGGGAGCGCAGAGCGGTACCGAGCAGGTCGAAGCCGGTGGGGTGCTGGGCAGCGCGCAGGCCCTGTTCGGTTGCGGCCGCGCGGCCGGCGGGCATGGGGATGCGGCGGCCGGGCCGGCGGCGGCGTTGCTGCAGGATCCGGCGGGTCGCCAGGGTGCCCACGAGCGCGGCCGCCAGGGCTCCGGCGCCGGCCCATACGGCAGCCGGTGCCAGGGCGGTGTCGCTGCTGGACTGTGCGGCGGGCGCCTGGGTGCGGTTGCTGTCCTCGCTGGGCGCGGGGGCGGCCGTGCTGGGGGCGGGCTGTGCGGTACGGGAGGGCGTGGGGGTCGCGGTCGGCGGGGTCGGCTTGCCAGCCTCCGCGTCCTTGTCGGCGTCCTTCTCCGGAGGCGCCGGCTTCTCGTCCTGCTTGTCCTTGGGACTCTCGGGGGTCTTCGGGTCGGCCGCGTTCTGGTCTGCGGGCGGCGCGTCCGTATCGACCTGGGGCAGGTCCAGCTCCTGGCCCGGGAAGATCAGGTTGGGGTTGTTGAAGCGGCCTCCGCCGGGGGTGGGTTCGCCCTTGTTGGCCTCGTAGATGGCCGGCCAGTCCTCCGGGTCTCCGTGCGCGTCGGCGATCGTCCAGAGGCTGTCGCCCTCGCGGACCGTGACGCTGTCCGGCCGCTCTGCTTCGTCCTCGCCGGCGGTGTAGTCGCTGTCGCTCTGGTCCTGGGCCTGGTCCTCGAGGTGCTGCTGCCGACCGTTCTGCTGCTCGGGGACTTTGGTCTGCGGACTGCTGATCGTCGCAGGGGCGGGGCTGGCGGCCGTGGCGACGGGGCGGGCGTCGGCGGGCAGCTTGATGACGGCGCCCTTGGGCAGGTACTGGTCGCCTGCCGCCACTTGCGGAATTTCGGGGTTCAGCGCGGCGATGTCCTTCCAGCGCTTGCCGTCGCCGAGGTACTCCTCCGCCAGGTCCCACGGCAGCTCGGTGGCGGAGGCGACGGTGTGCTGAGGCCAGTCGGCGTCGGCGGGTGCGGACCCCTTGGCGCTCGGCGTTGCGCTGGTACCGCTCTCCCCCGCGGTGTGCACGGTGGCGGCGATGGCCGGCGCCGTGGTGGCGGCTGACGCTGCGGTGGGGGCGAGGAGCACGATGCCGCCGATGAGGAAGCTGGCGAGCGACTGCAGGCTGCGCAGCCCCTTGATCCTGGGAGCGGAACGCCGGCGCAGCAGGGCGACGATCTCCACCAGGACGGAGAAGGTGAAGGCCGCCCAGCCGGTCCATCCGATGCAGGTGAGCACGACCAGGAACAGGCTGCCGTCGTCCTGCTCCAGGAGGTTGATGCCGCCGGCCAGTTCGGTCGGCTGGTGGCCCACCGTCAGCAGCAGGTACGGGACGCCGGCGACCAGGGCGGCCAGGATGGCGAGGCCGAGCAGGGCCCGCAGCAGCACGCCGATGGCGCGCAGCGGGGCGGGGGTGCGATGGGCCATGTCGGCTCAGCCTCCAGCGGCTTGGGTCTGCAGTTGTGCTTTCGCGGTGCCGGTCACGCTGATCGTTCCGGCACCGACGAACTGCGCGAAGTACGTGTCGTAGCTGTCGTTCACGGTGACGGTGAGACTCTGCCCGCCGTCGGTGATCTCCACGCTGCCCTGGACGTTAGCGGCGGCGAGGTAGTCCTGGGCAGCTCCGACGGCGGCGTCAGGGTCGATTGTGATGGCGGTGCCTTCGATCGCCTGGGCGGGGTCGAGCTGCTGGCCGGCGGTGCGGGCCGCCTCCTGCGCGACGGAGGTGGCCCGGTTGGCCGTGTTCAGTGCGCCTCCGCCGTCGACGAGCAGACCCATCACCATCAGGATCGCCAGCGACGACAGCGCGAAGAACAGCGACATGGAACCGCGGTCGCGGCGGTGTCCGGCCAAAGCCGCATGCCGCCGCGCCACGATGCGGTGAACGAGGGTGTTCACGAGCGGCCCCGGTAGGTGTCGATCGGGCTGGTCCACGACGCGGTGAGCGTCTTGGCGCCGGGCAGTCCCGGCAGCCCGATGTCGGACAGGTTCGCCGTGCACGCGATCGTCGCGGTCACGTTCGCCTCCACACCGATGTCGAGCGCGTAGCCGGAGGTGTCGACCACGACGCTGGAAGCCTGGCACGTGATGCCCTCGCCCTGCAGGCTGCGGTTGGCCGCGGCCTGCGCCTCGGCCTGGGCGCTGCCGGCGTCCCGTTCGAGCGAGGCGGCACGGGCTGCCGCGCGGGCCGCGGAGTCCACGGCACCGTCTGCGTCCGTCACCCGCCCGAACGCGATCATCAGCAGGAGCAGCCCGATCATCACCGGTGCGAGGATCGCCGTCTCCAGCGAGTAGGAGCCCCGGTCGCGGCGCATCCCCCGCGCGAGGCGCTGCAGGTAGGTTCGGGCCCTCATGGGTTGGTCCAGCGCTCGGTCGGAGCGTCGGCGTGCTGGACGACGTCCAGCGTCAGGCCGGGGACCAGGGTGGCGACGCTGCCGCGCACGGTGATGCGGATCTCCTCTGCGGTGCTGCCGGCCGACGACACGCTCGCCCCCTGAACGCTGCCGCCGAAGCGGGCGAGGAAGGTCTGGGCTTGAGCGACGCCGTCGCCTTCGCTGGCGCCGAACTGCCGCCCGGCCTCGACGCCCTGGCGGGCGGCGGACTGGGCGACCTTGCGTGCGTGGTAGTACAGGCCGACCTGGATGGCGGTGAAGATCAGCGCGAGGACGACGACGGCCAGGACCGCGAACTCCACGCTGCCGAAGCCACGGTCACCCCGCAGCTGGCGACGACGGATGAAGCGTCGCAAGCCCTTCAGCATTCGTGATCTCACGCCTGTGTCCTCCCCTCGCGGTCGTTGGCAGCGGCTGGTCAGCCGCCGTTGATGATGCCGATCTTCTCCATGAGCTTGGTGCGGATGGCGAGTACCAGCAGACCGGCGCCGACGAGCAGCGCGCCGGCGATGAGGGCCAGCTCGGTGGAGGTCTGTCCGGCGTCCTTGCCGGCCTTGAGCGCTTCGTAGCGGCCGCGGATCCACACGGTCAGGGTCTGGATGTCCATGGGTGATTCCCCCTTTGGTTCAGCTTCCGAGGATGGTGATCGTGATGGGGATCATCACGAAGACGAGCATGAGGATGACGCCGAAGGTGACCGGCAGGATCATCGCGGCGCTCGCCGCGTTGGCCTGAGCCTTGGCATCCGAGAGCAGCGCGATGCGCAGCTGGCGGGCCTGGGCCTGGAGGGTGGTGTAGACGGCCGCGCCGTCGCCGGCGAGGGCGAGGGTGTCGGCCGGGCGGGTCAGCTCGGGGATGTCGAGCTCTTCGCCGAGCTGCTTGAGCGCGTCCCACACGGTGACGCCGGCGAGGTCGGCCTGGTGGAAGACCTGCCGCATGCGCACGAAGATGAATCCGTCGCCGACCTCAGCGGTCTGGGTCAGGGCCTGCGCAGCGCCGGAGTTGGCGATGCGTGCGAGCGCGACGCGTTCCAGGTAGGACGCGGCGGCGTGCCGCACGATCAGGCGGGCCGCGGCCGCTTCCCGGGCGACTTCCTTGCCGGGCCAGAACCAGAACAGGCCGGCCAGGGCCAGGGAGACGAGCGTCGGAAGTGCGAACGGCAGTGGGCTGCCGGACAGGGCGAGCAGGGCCTGGAGCAGCTGCGGGAGCAGCAGTCCGTACAGGGCGAACAGGAACCTCTTGCCGAGGTGTTCGGCCGGGCTGATGCTCAGCAGGTTCAGGTCCTGGGTGGGCAGCGTGATGCGGCCGCCGAGCTCGCCCAGCAGGCGCGTACCAACGCGCTCGGGCAGCGTGCCGGTGGTCTTGGGTGCAGCCGACGGCAGGAGGGGCCCGCTGGTCTTCGCGACGTCCAAGCGATCCAGCACGGAGGCGAGGTCGCGCCGGGCGGGCATGGCGGCGCGGACGGCCAGGCCGATCAGGGCGCCGGCGGCGGCCGCGGGCACTACGGCCTCCAGCGGGATCATCGGATGCCTCCCGTCATGGTGAGAGTTGCGTTCGCGGGCAGCGGGTCGATGAGGCGGGGGTCGGGCTGAGTCCGCGCAATCTTGCGCAGCCAGCGGAGCGTGTACGCGAACAGGCCGCCGAGAACGGCCAACACGATCTGCCCGAGCGGTGACTGGTACCAGCCGCTCCAGGCGTCGTTGAGCATGCAGCCGACGACGACCACGCAGATGACCACGGAGACCATGCGGGAGGACTTGCGGACCTTTGCACGGTCGGCCTCGATGTCGCGGGCGTCGGCGGCCTGCTGATGGATCGTGACCGCCAGGGCCTCCAGCGCGTCCGACAGGCCGGGGCCCTTGTAGACGGCGTGGGACTGGAAAAGTAGAACGACGTGGTCGCTCACGCCGTCGGCGAGCTCGTCGGCGAACAGGGCAAAGGCGTCTTCGGCCTCCATGCCGGAGCGCAGCCGGTCGGCGAGGGCGCGCACGTTCGGCGCGATCGGTGTGGGGGCTGCCTTGGCGGAGGCGCGGATGGTCTGGGTCAGGCTGATGCCCGCCTGGTGAACGCCGGCGAGGTGGTTGAGCCACTGCCCGAGCGCTTCGAGGCGTTCGATGCGCTGGGTGGCGGCGGTGCCGGGGTTGAGGACGTAGGGCAGGCCGAGGACTGCGGCGCCGGCGAGGATGCCGTGGACGGGCCATCCGGTCCAGGCCCACACCACCAGCGTCACGATGCCTGCTGTGGTGACCAGGTGGCGCCAGCGGCGCTGCCACTTCTCCGGCAGCTCTGCCTTGGCGCGCTGGATCCGGCCGGTCATGCGCGCCGTCGGCTTCGTCGGGTCGGGGACGCGGCCGCGGATCTCCCGCACGGCTGCGATGATCGCCACGATGGCCAGGACGGCGCAGCAGGCCGCGACGAGGGCGAGCTGGGAGGTTGTCATCCGGTGGGCCTCACCGTCGTGAGGGGCCCCATCCAGGCGCCGAAGGGGTTGTCGACGAGCCACTCGCGGCGCAGCAGGCCGGTGAGCTCGAGGTCGTCGATGAAGGTGGGCATGTTCCTGTAGACGGCGCGGATCTCACCGGCATGCGGGGCGAAGAGCTCAGTGGTGACCGGGCGGCCGCCTTCACCGACGACGTCGTGGACCTCATAGACGTGGGAGACGAACCGGTGTTTCTGGCCGCCGATCGCGGTCTCGTCCAGGTAGGTCAGGTAGACGACCACGTCGATGGATGAGGCGATCAGGTGGTGGGCTGCCTCGGTCTGCATGCCGGCCTCGGTGCACAGCTGGACCAGGCGGCTGATGATGGCGTGCGGCCGCCGGACGTGCAGGGTGCACATCGAGCCGGAACCGCCGGCGGACATCGCCTGAAGCATCGGCACGATCTCGGTGGAGCGGACCTCGCCGACGATGACGCGGGTGGCGTTGTAGCGCAGCGCCGTGGCGAACATGTCGGAGATGGTGACCTCACCGGCTGCATTGCCGCCGCGGACCTCGCCGTTGGACTGCCGCGCCTCGAACGCGTACGTCACGGGGCCGGGCTTGGGGCCGGGCTCGTCCAGGTAGAGCTCGCGGTCGGACTCCAGGGTGACAAGCCGCTCCGAGGGCGGGATCTCGCGGCCGAGGGCACGCAGCAGCGACGTCTTGCCGGCGCCCATGTCGCCGACCACCAGGATGTTCATCTTGGCGTGGACGCAGGCGGTAAGGAACCGCTCGAGCATCGGATTGATGGAGCCCCACTGCACGAGTTCGGCGATGCCGTGCTGCCGGATGCGGTGCCGCCGAATCACCACGGAGGGGCGAGTGGTGAGCAGGGAGGCAGTGACTCGGGAGCCGTCGGGCATGCGGAAGCCGACCATGGGGGTGGCCTGGGTCAGGCTGCGTTCGCCGTGTCCGGACAGGCGGGCCATGCGGTTGACCCAGCTGATGAGCTCTTCGTGGTTGTCGGCGATCTTCTCGATCGTCTGACGGGGACGCTCGTGGTACTCCACGTGGGCACGCAGCCCGTCGACCATGACGTCTTCGACGCCGTCCTGGTCGAGAAGCGACTGCAGACGCCCGCCCCGGTACATGGAATCGAAGACGGCGGTGCCGATCGCCGCTTCCTGCTCGGCCGTGAGCGGGGTGTTGCCCTGGGCGTACTTGGTGGCCCAGTCCGCGACTGCGTTGCGCACCAGGCGTTTGGCCAGCGCCCTGCGGTCGGCCTCTTCCAGAAGCTTGTCGGGGTCCTCGGTGCTGAGCTGCTTCGAGACGAGGGCCTGCAGGTCCTCGATGACGTCCCAGCCGACCGGGATCTCGCCGGGCAGGCCGGCCAGCCGCGGGACGTCCGCGGCGCCGCTGCCGCCGGCCGGGATGGCAGCGGGTGCGGCCTGCGTCATGGCGGCGGTCGGTGGGGGCGGGGTCGGGCGGCGCTGGCCAATGCGTCCGGCAAGCAGGCCGGCGATGTCCTCGCGGCCCATCGGGGCCGGCTGCCCGTTCATACCAGGGCGATGCTGGGTGTCAGCCACGCGTTCCTCCCCTCTCGCTCAGGCGCTGCAGCACACCGGCCAGTTGCGAGTTGGCGGGCCTGGGCGGGTACTGCTGCTGGATGTGCCTCCGGGACGCTGCCGCTTCGAACTGCTCGGTGGCGGTTCGGGCATGGCGCAGCAGAGGGCTGCGGCCGTAGCCGCGGGGCGGCCGTCCGCCATTGGTGAAGTAGCCGGCAGTGCTGGGGTCGAGGGGCAGAGCGGCCAGAACGGGGCTCTTGAGCGCTTCAGCGACCTGGTGGGCGCGGTATGGGCCGTCCTCGATGAGCAGCAGCCCGAGCGCGTCGGATCCGGTGCCTCGTTCGGCCAGTTCGGTGCGCAGTGGGTCGATGACGTGCCTGGCCAGGGTCAGGGACTGCTCGGTGCCGCGGACAACGAGGAGGACCAGGTCCGCCTGGTGGAGCAGCGGCGCCGGGGTCAGCGTGGTGTGCAGTCGGCCGGATTCGAGTGCGAGGCGTCCGGCGTCGATGAAGACGTCGTATCCGGCCTCTTCGGCCAGGACGTGCATGACCTCCGACAGGGCCGGCCATGTGCGACCCAGCGCGGCAGTCTGGGCGGGATCGGTCAGCCCGGCCAGCAGCTTGCGGTGACCGGCCTCGTCCATCGGCCAGAGGTGACTGGCGAAGGCCTGGGCGAGGGCGTCCGGTCCGGTGCGCTCGGCAGCCGCCAGGTGATAGAGGCCGAAGCCGGCGCCGACTTCGCCCTGAAGGAATCCAGCCCTTACGGTGCCGCCGGCGGGGTCGCATTCGGCGAGCAGGCTGGGCCTCTTGGAGGCGAGGGTGAGCGCGAGGGCGGCGGTGGTGACGCCGCAGGACTTCGCGGAAACGAGTGCGGTAACCGGCATGGTCAGCTCCGCGGTTCGCGCACGAGGGCGATCCGGCCCTGTGCTGCGTGGGTGGCCAGCAATGGGCCGTCGGTTGTGGCGACGGCAAGGTTGACCACGACGTTGCCAGAGGCGTCCGGACGGGAGACGGTGACGACGACCGCATTGATGGTCGAGGGCGGCGCCTCGGCTTCCTTTGCCGTCTGCTGCTCGCCCTGGGCTGGCGTTGTCACAGCGAGAACCTTGTCACCAGGCGCGAGAGTGCCAGCGGGGGCCTGGCCATGCTTCACCTGCACGCCGACCTGCTGCTTGTCATCGCCCAAGCCGGTACCGCCGGCTAGCTGGGATGAGGTCAGCAGCCCGCCCTTGCGCAGGTCGACGGCAGGGCGCTTGCCAACCATGGACGCCTTCTGTGAGGCGGGCACCGGGGTGAGGGCGGCGTCGGATGAGACCTCGGCAATGGTCAGATCGGCCGTGGTCAGGGCCTGGCCAGCAGGGACGTCGCGGGCAACCGCGATGACCTTGGTGCGGTCGCTGGCCGATGTGACGGCCGCCGCCGCTCCCAGGCCGGCGAGGACGGCGAGGACGATGCACAGGGCGGCGACCGACCAGCGGCGCTCCCGCTTGACCGGGGCCGTGGTGGTGATGGGTACCTCGGGGCGTGCCGGAGCGGCCGGACGCGGCACCGGCGGCGCGGGGGTTTCCATGCGGTGATGTGCCTCTCGAGTGCTGAGCGGGAGCTAGTTGAGGACCTGGACCTCTGCGACGGTGATGTCCACGGCGCTGTCACGGACTTCGGTGAGCTGGCCGCCCTGGCCGCCGCCGGTGACCTGCCAGTCGATCGTCCAGGTGGAGGTCGCGGTCACGTGGAACTTGCCGGAGCCTGTGGTCGACGAAGGAACGTTGTAGACGTGGCCGCAGTCGGGGGACGGCTTCTTGCCGTACTCCGCCTTGTAGGGGGTGCCGGCCGTCGTGCAGGTGACCGTCTTCCCGTCGCCCATGTTCCACACGATCTTGCTGACCCTGGCTGTTGCGGTGACCGTGATGCCGCCCGCGGACGCACTGGCCGTGTTCGGGCCGTAGGTCTCCGGGCCCTTCTCGGTCCACATGTAGACCGGCATGCCGACAACGCCCTTGCCGCCCGGCTTCGGCGTGATGCCAATCTCGGCGCTGCGCAGCAGCATCTTGTCCACCGCTTCCTGGGCCAGGACGGCAGGGTCAACCGCGGGAGCCGTGGGTGGGGCTGCGGCCCACACCATCCGAACAACGGCGAACTCATTCAGGTTGCCGTCGTACGAGCACCGCTCCTCGTACACCGCGCCATCGCCGGGCTCGTGTCCGGCCCAGTCCAGGCTCCCGGCTGGCGGCTGCGGGTCGGCGAGTTTGTACGTGCAGACCAGCTGGCGGGCATCGTCTCCGCCGCCACCTCCTTCGCCCCCATTGTCTCTGCCTCCCCCGCCACCCGGCTTGCCGGACCCGTGCTTCCCCGGTAGGCCCACACCGGCGCAGGTCCACTTCCCACAAGGCCCAACGCCTGTGCCCGGTTTGGGAAGGTCGGCGGCGTGGGCCTGGCTGGGTGTGATCAGTGCGAGCGCCGCCAGAGTGACTGACCCGGACAGGACGCGCCCGCCGCTCAGCATGGCTTGTCCGTGGGCTCGTCCCGGATGACCTTCCAGCCGTCAGGCCAGCGCTCCACCGTGGAGACCACGACAAACTTCGTCAGTCGTTCCGAGGGCAGGGCTGCAGGCTTCTTCGTCTCGGCGTTGATGACCTCCCAGCGACTGATGTCCAAGCAACTCGACAGCGTCGCGTTGGGGACCTTGCGGTCGATGTCGAGCTTGGTGACCGTCGGGTTTTTCACGGAAACTTCACCGACGTGGATCAGCCCTCGGCCGTGGGTGCTTTTTGCGTCCGCCTCAGCTGAAGTCAAAGCTGCTGATGCGGCGTACCGCTTCAGGTTCGCCTTCTTGCCAGTGCCATCGGCGTAGAGCTTCTCCATCTCCTGCCAGTAAGCTTGGTAGGCGGCGATCGCGTCCTTCTTGGCACCCACGGTGGGGTCTGCCGACGTGGTCGGTGTCGACTCCGGGGCCGACGTGGTCGCGTCGGGGCTCTTGCCCTCGGGATCGGTGTCATCGCCGCTACTGCACGCTGTCGCGGTCATCAGCGCGCCAGCAGCACAGACGAGAGCGGTTGCGCGGATCCAATTCCGGATGCGCATGGGTCGTACGTACTGTTCCACTCTTCTCCCCGTAGCTGTTTGCGCGCTACCGCTCCGACGACGTCAATGCGGCTCGCACAGTTACCGTTTCGCATTTGCCTCGGGCAGTCCATCAGGCCCATACGTTACGCAAAGATCGCCCAACGGCACAGTCCGTTAGGGCAGTTCAGAGGCGCACCGCCTTACCTAAACCGGCATAATTGACATGCCACTGACCGCCCAGGTGAGATTCATCCCGCGGGCCCCGCAGGCGATAGCGGACAGAATCACCGCAGGGCATGGGATGCATGTCGCACCGTCGGGCCTTGACCCCGACTCCTTCAACCGGCCGCCCTGAAGCAAACCGATCGGCGGTGCGAGATCAGCGCCTTGCCGCACAGCCTGCATGCCCAGCCTGTTCCTGCTCGTAGTTGAGCTGCGCTACATCGATCACTGCTTCAGCAGCAGGAAGCCCTGCGTCCGGGGCCTGAGGGAGCCGCCACCCGTGCGTACTGCCGGGAGCGACGAAGAAGCGTCGACGAAGTCGCCCCTGGTGATCTGCGTCGCGTTTGAGCTTCCGCCGAGAAGCGGAAGTAGGACAGCTGGATGGCGTTGAAACTGGTGCCGGACCAGGGCCATCCCCGCGGTTGCGCGGATCAGGGCGGCTCGCACGGCTCGTACCCAGCATGCGAACCCGTAGGGACCGTTCCCACGGGTGCGGGGAGCAGCACCGATGGTCTCCGCGGCATAGGTGACGCTCGGGACCATCCCCGCGGGTGCGCGGAGCAGGGCATGGCAGTCGTCGGAGCCCTGGTGTCCCTGGGACCATCCCCGCGCCCGCGGGGATGGTCCCCAGTCCGTCACCCTCGACCTCAGCGCGTTCTCTTGCCCCCCGCACACGCGGGGATTGTTCGGCCCGCGGCCGGATGGATCGACCCCGCACGAAGGGGCATCTGGTTCATCGCCAGCGGTCACATCGCCGAACAGGCCAAACAGCTCGCCGCTGAGCATCTGGTATGAACAAGTGTAGACACCGCCGTTGACACGTTCGCCCGCGCCCAGCACCGCCCGCCTCGAAGGCCGGCGCCCGTCACCGGCCTGGCAGTACACGTCGCATAGGGGGACACGACTGGACTGCCGACAAGCGTCTAACCCCCGGTCGCGTGCGCGGCAGGAGCATGAGTGATGCTCCTCAGATGATCAAGTGACTCGATCTTGTCGACAAGGTCGGTGTCGGTCACCGGCCTTTTGCCGACCGGGGGGAGGTAGAGCGTCAGCCCCTGATGCAGGTCCTTGTGGTATCGGTCCATGTCGCCGAGCGTGAACCGAACGACCGAGGAGTCGAAGAGCGGGTGGGGGCTGCTGTAGACCGCGGTGACTTCGTGATCGGACGGATAGAATCGGAGCAGGTGTTCCTTGATCCGGAAGAACCGTTCCGGCCTGTTGGGTGCGCTGGAGTAGAGCACCGACTCCACCGCCCCCACCTGCCATAGCAGGCAAGGGACGTCGGTCTGTAGTGGGCGCTGCCGCACCAGTACGTCTGTGGCCTCATACATCTGCAGGCCGTTGATGGCTGGGTCAAAATCGAGATCGATAATCATCGTGTCGAGCGATGAAATCGCCGACATCACCCTGACATCAAGTCCCAGGAAAGGTGCGGCGTCGACAATCTGTCGAGTCGGATAGACGTAGACGAGTGGGTGTCCATAGGTCGCGAACGTCACCGGAGGGTGGTCGAGCGCAGCGGCGAGCACCATCGCGCTCATCGTGTCATAAGCGTTGAGTCGGTTCTCCTCCTCCTTGTAGCTGATCGGATGGAGGTCGGTGACTCGAGGGCACAGGCTCTGGAGATAGGTCATGCCCGCCGGCAGGGTGGGAACGGCCAGGATCTCCTGGGATCGGCGACAGACGGACTCCGTTTCTCTCGTAACGTGTTCAATCCCTTTGATACCCAGCCCGACGATGTAGATGTCCGGCTGTCGGTGACTGTCGTACGAAACCATGGACTTTTCCTCATCTGCCGTCATCTGAACAGGGTCAGCATCTCTTTGAGCGGCCCGATACGGTCACCGCTCATGGCTGTGATCTCATGGCCCCGGCGCTGCAGCTCTTCTCGGATCGCATCGTCCGGAAAAGGAGACATGGCAATGATGTTCTCGTTGATCAGGGCAAACCTGATCGTGCAGTACAGGGCGCCGGGGAAGAACTCATCCATTGCTGTGAGATCTCTCGACAGGAGAACCGCGTGTTCTTCGTCCGTCAGGTCGTACTCTGACAGCGTGCGTTCCGGATTTGATTCGACGGCGGAACGGAATTCTTCGTCGAGGAGCGCCCGGTCAAGGATCTCCGTGACGGCCGTTCGGGACATTTTCTTCTCCTTGGCTGATGGCCGCTTCTCAGAGGCTGAGAGGGCGCAGGCTTTCCCTTCGAACCCGAGCACGCTCACCGGCGCCGAACGAAGGTGGCCACGGCGACCGGCACTCCCCTGGGGCACCCCTTGCGTGGGGCCACCAGACCCACGGCGGAGTAACCCACGAGTTCGTCCCCGGCGATGGCGGCGTGGGTGTGGCTGCGCTCGACTTCATGGCGTCCCTGCCAGAATGGAGAGCTGATCCTCTGTCATCCCATCTTGATCACAGCCAGGCCGTGCGTGCCGGCCTGATGCCTCCGGCCAGGGGACGGGCAGCGCATGCTGTTGACGGGTCGGGCTTCCGCCCGAAGGTGAGTGCTCAACCGCACGGCACGTAGGGGGTTCTCACGCTGGTCCACGGTCCGCGTGCGAGACGTCCGGACGTCGCGAAGGGCCTTCGCTTGCCCCTTACGGCAGGCCGGGCCAATTGGGGTTGACCGGCTTCGGAGCGCTGGGCGTGTCTGTGGAGATCTCATAGCGCACGTACTCGGAACCGCGGAAGAAGTACGCATTGCCGTCGTTCCACGCCACCGCACCGGTGATGCCGTCCGCCCAGAGGCCGGGCCAGTAGGGACTGATGGGCAGCGGATATCCGGGAGCCACCTTGTCCTGGGCGATGTCGTAGCGCACGTACTGCGAGCCGCGGAAGAAGTAGGCATTGCCGCCCGGCCACACAACACCCGCATCAACGCCGTCCGCCCAGAGGCCGGGCCAGTAGGGACTGATGGGCAGCGGATACCCGGGAGCCACCTTGTCCTGGGCGATGTCGTAGCGCACGTACTGCGAGCCGCGGAAGAAGTAGGCATTGCCGTCCGGCCACACCACACCCGCATCAACGCGGTCCGGGAACAGACCGGGCCAACTCGTCTTGATGTGCTGCGGGAATCCGGGATCTACTTTGTCATTGCCGACATCGTACTGAAAGTACTTACCGGCGACGAACATGTACGCCTTGCCGTTGTTCCAGAAGATCGGAGCGGTGATTACTCGATCGGCATGCGTTTCCGCGAAGTACTCGTGGTTGTCCGCATTGCGTATCGCGTCAGCCGGCTTGGTCGCGGCCAGGTTCTGCGCCGCTGTCTGGCCGTATGCCAGGTCATCGGTGCCGGAGACAGCGTGGCTGAGCTCATGTACCAACACGCCGAACTTCGAGTCCAAGCCCGTCGCCTCGGCAGGCCAGAAGCTGGAGCAGAGCCATATTTTCCGGGTGTTCGGGTAGGTGTAGGCGTACCAGCTCGGCTGGCAGCCCGTTCCAGTGAGGTCATAAGTGACCGTCTGTCCCGCCATCACTGAACTGATGTCGGTGAAGTGCTGCTTGACCGTCGCGTAGCGGCCATTGTCATGGGCACCGAACCATTCGGTCGACAGGGCATTCGCCGCCCCCGGAGTCCACACCAGCTGCTGCATCGACGCCTCCGCGAAGACGCCAGCGTTCTCATGGGCGGTGAGAACCTCCTGCTGGCGACTCGCCGTTCCCCCGACGAGAACGGGCGCCATCGCCCTCAGCTTCGCGACCGCGAGAGTGGCACTCGCCGCCTGGGGCCCGCCGAGTTCACGCCGCACATTCTCTGCCACCGTCGGGCGGGGCTCCCCGTCGCCGATCACCTCGAACGTCGTGGTCACGGCGTCGAAATCGAAGCCTTCGTGTTCGTCGCGACGGCGGGATCGAGTCCCGTCCTGCTCCTGAATGATCGCGTCGGCGATCCTGGCGTCGAGTGTGACGATGTAGTTCCCCGGCGCGGTGATCCCGTACGCGGTGGTCAGATCCACGGTCTCAACCACTGTCTCCCCGGCTCGGATCAGCCGGTAGGCGCGCTCGTCAGGTTCGCCGCGTTTGACGAGTCGGCCGTCGTACGGGACGAGGACATCGCCGTAGCTGACCCGGAAATACGCGAGGACTTCGTCCTGGGTCTCCAGGGGCGTGTTCCACGCCAGCACCCGAATGTCCTGGCCGCTGACGTTGGCCATGGCGAAGTCAATGAGGATTGACTCACCGAGCCGGTACTGTGACTCAGATCGTAGGGAAACGCGGAAGTGCTCCTTCATGGGCGTGATCCTCCTCGAGGTCCTTCCTGACGGGTCACGGCTGATGGGTCACACGGCCAACCTTTCGCAATCAGCCTCCGCCGGCTCTCGCCGCCAGGGGCCGCCGACATGGCCATGGGATCGACCGTGTCCATCCAGCATGAGCCTCGTTCAGGGCCGTCTCGCCAATGTCCTACGAACCGTTCGCCACGCGTTTCGGGACCGTCGCTGGTCCATCGCTTCTCGCAAGTGCCGGCGCTCTGTCCACGGAGGGTTACCCGGGTGCGATATGACACGCCGTCCGGTTGCTTGGGCCGGGTCGCGCGGGACGGTCACCCTCCTCTAGGTCGGGAGCAGATCACGCAATAGCGCAGTCATCTGGGGCGAGGGAATGACATCGAGTTCCCGTCGGAGGAAGTCGCGGTACTCCTGGTAGCGCTTGAGTGCGCTGGCGACGTTGCCCTCTGCAAGGTGGACTTCGATGACGATGCGGTGCGCTGTCTCCCGGATGGGGTCGATGGCGATGACGGCGAGCGCGGTCTGGAGCGCGCGCAGGTAGTCCTGCGTCTCCTGGCACTGCTGAGCCAGGCTCTCGAGGGCATACACGCGCATCTGATTCCACCGCTCGCGTTCCAGCACCAGCCACTCCTCCGACCAGCCCGGCAGCAGCTCCCGGCTCAGGTCGTCAACAAGCCACTCGCAGGTGTTCGCCAACGGACGTGGCCCTGCTATGAGCTGACGGGCTGCCCCCCGTGCGGCGTGCAGATCGACACGGACCGAAGTCGACAGGCTCATGCACTGGCCCTCACAGGAAATCACGGTCACAGGACCTGCCCGCCGGCCTTGGCAGAGGGCGGAGCGAAGATTGGCCGCCGCGCGAAAGGGCGTGCAGTCGGGCCACAGCTGCTCAGCGACTATCGCACGGTGGGAACCCTTGTTCTGCAGCGCGAGGAACGCCAGCAGGCGCTGCGCGCCTAAGGGCAGGGTGATCCTGCTCCCGGCACAAACGAACTCGAAGGGCCTCAGCAGCTCGAGGCACACGCCATCGTTCGACACATTTCCACTGTGCAACCTGCATGATCCTTACGCACCTGCTGTACGCCTATGCCGTGTGTATAGGGCGTCTTCCTCGGCGTGTCCACTGCCCAGAGATGAGCGGGCAACGGATGCGTAACGCTCATCGAACGATTCCGAGGACGTCCGGGGGATGGACACGGAGGAGTCTCGGTATTGAACAACTGGTACAGGCACGTCTGGCAAGCGAAGGCGCTCGCATGTTCCCCGATCCGTTGTGCGCCGGGCGACTCCGATCTCTGCTTCGCGGGGGCCACCGTCACGAGCGTCGCCACGTTGATGCAGGAACCAACGGGGCGGGGCCCAATGCCACTGAACGGCGCATGTCACGAGCTTGCTCTTCGGGCAGATTGGCGCCTGAGGCAATCGCTGTGCAGCGCGTACGGCGTGCTCACCCTTCGGCGCGGCGACTCTCGTGGCCAGGCCCACACACTCCATCCCATCACCCCCAATGGGGGCAGGACGGCAGAGGGGGCACGACTCCCCCTACTGCACCCGCGGCCATCGACGCGCCAGCGCCAGCAGGCGAAAGGAGAACGATCATGACTGGCCCAGCACAGCGAAACATGTCTCGGCACGGACCCGCTGGACTCCAGATGCCCCGAATGGCTCCGCCGATCAACCGAACCAACACCCCAGGCACCCTTGCCGACACCCTGGGTGTCGAAGCAGCCAAGGCCTATGGACTCTGTGAGGAGAAGCCGCCCTGGTATTTCCAGAACCCCGTCCTCGACGTGATTCCGATCTTCTGAAACAGTCATTGCCACCCCTCCGACGGGCACCACGACTTCCTCGACTGTGCTGCCGTCGGCCTCGCCGGTACACGGCTGCCCTGCGCGGCAGCGCTGAACAGCCGCTCGCACATGCGGGCCCGCTGAGGCCGTCGGCTCAGGCAGTCGATATCGCCGCCACCGGGCCGACAGCGGAATGCACGCTGCCGGCCCGAGCGTTTGCCCTTGGCACACGAGAATGATGAGTCCGCTGTGAGACGGCCGGGAGCGGGAGTGTCGCCGCCAGTTGACCTGCGTTCCGAGGACCGACCTGGAGAGTTAGGCCGATCAACTCCAGCGGATCAGGGCCGCTTCCAGCACCTTTCACCGGCGGACGGCGGCCGAAAGAAAGGTCCTTGCGGCCGCCGTAGTACGTCTCGTTGGCCTGCCTCGATCAACGTCGCCATGGCTTGCCGACCGGCTCCGTTGCCGGTCACCGGTCGCGGAGCCGATCGGAGGGTCTCATCGGCCTGCCGGACTCCTGCGCGGCTGACCCGCGCGGGCCTCGGCGACAATCCGTTCGTCACCCGAACGCAGAGCACCAAAAGCGGCGCACCTGGCTGATCCGTCGTCATCGGCGGTGTCCACGCCGGGGAGAGGGTCGGCCAGCCGGCCCCCACGGAGTGTGGCCCAGCCACAGGCACGGGTCCTTGGGGTCGTGACCGGCCATGCCTCCCTCCTTGCCGTGGATCCTGATGGTCACCTTGCCGTCCTCGTCCACGATGTCCCGCAGGTGGATGAGGAACGGCTCGTAGAGGTCCTCATGCCGTCTGATCACTTTCTGCACGGGCAGGTTGAGTTCCATGACTGCCTCACGGGTGTGCCGGTCGGTGGTCCGGTGAAGGCCCTACGACCGCCGGTGAGGTCCCGGCGACCGTAGGGGTGCGGCTTCCCGGCCGGTAGGTGGTGGCTCAGCCGCCGATGATGCCGGTCAACGGTGCCAGCGGACCGAACCACTGGCCCCACCCGTCTCGGTTTGAGAAGTAGGGGAGGAAGGCGGCGTCGACACCGGTGGTTGCGGCGGCGAGCCTTGCAGTCGGCGCTGCGCGGTCGATGGGAGGTGCCAGACGGGGCATGGCTCGCGAAAGTCTCCGCTGGTCCGGGTCCCGGGCGTTCTCGATGTTCATGGTGATCCTCCTGGTGGGTCAGCCGAACCAATCCCAGACCTTCCAGACGAGCCACGGGGCGATACTGGGCTCCACTCCTGCCTCGCTGTCGGGTGTGTCCCCCGGCGGGTGGGCGTCGCGGGTGACGGGAGGTGCCTGCTGCGGCATGTGCAGGGAGGACCGGGGGTGTGCTTTGTCTGTCGTCGTCTCCGGATTCATTGATGCCGTCCTTTACTGTCCGTATCGCTGAGTGCGGTAGCCGCACGGCCGAGTGGGCTGTCACCCGCCGCCCCGGAAAAAGTCCTTCCAGCCGTCAAAGTCCGGAATGATCGGCGGCGGGAAGAGATCGTCGGGGTGGGTCAGCCAAGGAGGAAGGCTGCTGGGCTCGACGCCGATACCGTCGTGGTGGGCGCGGGCGCCAAGGCCTCGGTCGAGCGCAGGTGCCTGCGCGGGCATGTGCAGCGGGGGACGGCGTCCGGCGCCGCAGCCGCTTGTTCGCGGGAGCATCGTCGTTGTTCCTTCCGGTGTTGCGGATGCTGGTCCTACATGAACCAGCCGATGATGTCGTCAATCACTTGGCCGACGTGCGAGCCGAACTCCGAGGCGCTCGCAGCGGTGACGCCGTCGACGTCATCGTTGGAGCCTCGCCGCGTGGCGGCGGAGCGGTCGACGGGGTGGGTCTGTGGCGGCATGGTCAGGGAAGCCAGGTGGGTCCGGCTGGCTGACTGCATCTCGTTGATCATGAGGGCTCCTTGGACTGGTCATTTCGCTGTGCAGGCGGTGACGACTGCTGTCCGGTGGGAAGTGTCATCCTTTGGAGAGCGCCTGATAGCACATCTCCCTCGCCATGGCCGGCAGCCGGGCGCAGCGCGAGAGGGCGGAGGCGGCCTCCAGGCCGCCGTTGCTCCGGTCCGTTGCGGGGCCGGCCGCGGGCTCGCGGTGGACGGGCCGCGCCTGGACCGGTGGCGTCGTCGTCGGAATGGTGTGTGGACAGTTCATTGCGGGACCTCTCTCCCGTGATTCACATGGTGCCGAGGAAGGTGCGCGGCGGCGCCAGGATGACGGGGACCACGCGACTGACGTCGACCGTGAACAAGAAGGTGACGCGGGACCGCCGTTCGTCCTCGGGGTCGAAGAAGACGATGCTGACGAGCTGGCAGTCGGAGTCCATACGGCAGTACGGGCTCTTGGTGACGGTGATGCTGTCGAGGGCGTAGAAGCGGTCCTCCGGGCCCGGGACGTGCTTGGCGGACAGGAGGCCTTCGCTGATCTCCTTGCCGAAAATGAAGGCGTTGGTGGCCGCGAAGTTGAGGGCCCGGTCCGGGGAGCTCTGTCCCAGGTTGCGGAACTGGTAGTAGATCTTGTCGAGGAGGGCGCGGATCGTCTTCTGGACGGTGTCGGAGGAGATTTCCACGTTCCGCTTCTCCGTGTCCGCGTCGACCTTTTCGGTGATCGACTTGACCAGTTCGGCCTCGTTCCACGTGTAGACGCCGCGGGCGTCCACTTCCAAGACGGGGACGGTTTCTCCGGAGTACAGCTGGGTGGTCCGGCCGGTCAGCACGCCAGGAATCGACACGCGCGAGACGTAGTCCGGCTCGCTCACACCCTTGACCTGGCCGACGATTGCATCCCGCAACAGCCGGTACACACGGTTGACGGGTGGGGTGGCGAGTCTGGCGAGCATCTCCGCGAGGGCCGCCGGCCTCTGCACCGCCTCCTTCAGTTTCTCTATGTCCCACTGCGGATCGAATATCGGCGGGTCACCCAAGTCCATGCCTGCCGGTGATTCAGCCTCCAGCGCGTAGATGGGCGTGCTGTCCATGAGGAGAACCCATGTCAACTTGTCGCACGCCGCGGGGCTCTGTGTCAGGTAGGTGCGGAGCTGGTCAGGGTTGTACGGGTCCGCCGGGTACTCCCTCGGCACGTTGTCCTCGCCCATGACGATGTTGGGGTCCATCAGCTGGCGGAAGCTGTCCCTGTTCGCCTCGGTCCGGAAGTCGTAACCGATGGTGCCGAGGGCGTACACCAGGGGACGGCTGCCGTTTTCCGCACAGGTGCAGCCCGTCGACGGGCTGCCGCCGCAGCCGCATCCCGTGGAAGGACGGAGGCCCTGCTCTGTGCCGCGGGCGGTGGCGGGCGCTGCCCCGGGGGAGACGGCATCCGCCGGAGTGGGCGGTGGGGAACTGGGGGGAACGGGCTGAGGCTCGGTGGAGACCGCCGCCGTATGAGGCGGGGCGGCCGCCATCTGCGGCCGGGTGGCCGCCGACTGCGGCAAGGGGGCCGCCGACTGCGGGAGGGGGGTAGCTGAGGAGGGGGCAGTGTCCTCGCTCCTCCCCGTCTCACTCGCAGCCCCGACTCCGTCGCCGTGAGCGGCTGTCGTGCGGTCGGCTGTCTCCCCGCATGCAGGGTGCACCTCGTTGCTTGCCATGGAACTGGCTCCCTCACTCGATTCCAAGCTGGTTGTGGCCTGTAGCGATGGCCGGCCGGCCGCGTGAAGCCCGCCCGCGGTCGGCGCGGTATGGTCCTCTGGTGTGGGGTCCCGCCGCGCGACGAGGTCCAAGGCCCGTGCCGCGTCCAGGTGACCGGCCAGGTGGCGGCGGCATTCAGGAGCGTCCGCGGGTGAGCAGGGGGCCACTGACGCTGCCTTGAGGACAGCTCTTCCCGCGGCCAGCGGATCAGCCGGATTGCCGTCCCGAAGCTGTGCGGCGACGAGCAGAGCGGCGACGCCGGTCACCAGAGGCGTGGCGAAACTGCTTCCGGTCAGTGATGCGCGCCCTCCGTCGGGTGCGGCACCGACGATGTCCTGGCCGGGTGCCAGTACGGCGTTTGCGTGGTAACTGCCGCCCCAGTTGTTCGTATCCAGGGGTTCGCCGTCCGGGCCCGTCGCGCCGACGGCAAGGACGGACGGGACGGCGGCCGGGACCTGCAGGCAGTCGCAGCCGTCGTTGCCCACGGCTGCCACGACTAGCACGCCGTTGGCCTCGCACAGCTGGAGCGCCCGCTCCAACAAGCTGTCCGCCCTGCCGTCGGGCGAGCGCTCGCCCCCGCTGACGTTGATGATGTGGGCGCCTTCCTGGACAGCGCGCTCGATTGCCCGTGCCAGATCCAGCTGGGATACCCGGCCCCTTTTGTTGCCGTCCCGGAACACGGGAAGGATCAGCCCCCGGCACTTCGGGGCGATACCGGGCACGGCGCTGTCCGGTCGGCCGAACAGCAGGCTCGTCACATGCGTGCCGTGCAGGGACATCGGCCCCCTGCCGGCCGGCTCCTCAACGAGTGTGTCCACCCTCCTCAGATCCGCTCCGGCGAAACAAGAGTGGGACAGGTCCACGGGCCCGTCGAGCACCGCAATGCAGACGTCCGGGTCGCCAGCCGTCTCGTGCGATTGCAGACCCGAAAGAACCGAACGGCCGTCCACGAATACCCCCTGGGATGTCGTAGCTCGCGGCTGTTTCATTGGCTGATCCACCACGCTTCCCGCCTCACGTCCCTTGGGCATTGTCTGGAACGCTCGGATTGCGTTCCTCAGGCGTTGCCAGAGCGTTCTTCGCACTCGGACGCTGCGGGAAGGCGGGTGTCACCTGCGGAAATCATCACGACATGTGCTGCGGAGAACTTCGCTGCACATGCGCCCGACCCCTGCTGACTGCACAGTGATGGAGTGTCCGGAAGCCGTGTACGCCTTCAGTTGCTGAGGGCATTCGAACTCTCCGATGACGGCAGTCGCCTCTGCCTCCCCTTGGGCTCCCAGCGCCTGTTGGCGTTTCTGGCCCTGCGGAAGGACGGTGCGCAGCGTGGCTGGGCGGCAGAGCAATTGTGGCCCGACTGCACACCCTGCAGAGCGGCAGGGAATCTGCGGTCCGCGTTGTTCCACGCCAGGCGGGCCGGTTCCACCCCGGTGATCGACTGCGTCGGCCACACATTGCAGTTGTCGCCCGCGGTAGGGACCGACCTGCAGTTCGTATCGAGGGCGGCAGGCGAGGTGACCGCGGGGTTGAACCTGCCGTCCGAACTGTCGGTCAGGCTCATCGACGCCCTGTGCCGGGAGCTCCTGCCCGACTGGTCGGAGGACTGGCTCGTCCTCGAACGCGAACGCTGGGAGCAGGTACGGCTGCACGCCCTGGAGACCCTGGCGCAGCAACTCCAGTCAGCACATCGCTACATGCCCGCACTGCAGACGGCACTGTCGGCGGTGGCTATCGACCCCGTCCGGGAGACGGCCCAGCGGATCATCATGGAAGTGCACATCGCAGAAGGCAATACGGCCAGCGCACTCAAGCGCTATCAGGATTACAAGGCATTCCTCGAACGTGAACTCAACATCTCGCCGTCACAGCAGATGGCACAGCTCGTGGAAGACCTGATGCCGCGGTGACCTCTGCCCTCAGCCCCCGCGGGTGAGGCCAGGCCCACCGATCAGGGGAAAGGAACACCTCATGCACCCGAGTGTGGCCACCGCCTTCCTGCCGTTCAGCGAACCGCTGGAAGGCCGTCTGAACTTCATGTACCTGGACATCAAGAGTCTGGTGTCCACCGGGGTGGGGAACCTGCTCGATGCCGACGACCCGAACAGCTTCGGGAGCAACCCGGTGCCGCTGCCCGACACCTTCACGCTCGGCTGGTTCGACAGGAATTCCTTCGCGCAGGCCGACAATGAGGAGATCTCGGCGGAGTACACCACGGTCAAGTTCAGCGGCACCTCTGTCAGCTCCATCCCCGAGAAGGAGGCGATCACCCGGCTGCGGATCACCAATCAGGACATCAACAACCTCTGCAAGAGCAAGTTGGCGAGCTTCGAGGCCTCGCTCAAGACGCGCGTTCCGTTCGCCGGTCTGGATGACTGGCCGGCAGACGGCCAACTCGGGCTGTTCAGCATGACCTGGGCCATGGGCCCGTTCTTCAGCTTCCCAAAGTTCCAGAACGCCGCGAGAATCGGCGATTGGCTGACGATGGCGCGCGAATGCAAGATGACGGAGGCAGGAAACCCGGGCGTGATACCGCGCAATGTCCGCAACGCACTTCTCTTCACCCTCGCAGGATGGATGGCCGCTCCCCCGCCCGGCAATTTCAGTCAGCTCCTCTACGACCCCAGCCAGAAGCTGGACGCCAACATGCGTTCCGGGACCTTCCCCGTCCCCCTCAACCTGGTGATCGGCCTGCAGACGGCGTTGGAGACCCTCAGCCACAACCCCAACGGCCTCGACGGCATCATCGGCCCCGGCACCAGGAGCGCCCTGAAGGCCTTTCAGCTCGCCCACGGGCTGCCCCCTACTGCCACGGTGCAAAGCATCGAGGACGTCCCGCAGGCGACCATCGACGCGCTGGCAGCCGGGCTAGACGACGCAGGCGTCGGCCGCTTCCCCTGATGCCTCGTCTGCGGCGGGGTGTTGCGCTTCAACCGCTTGTGGTAAGCGGACCGTTGGGGCAGGTACGGGAACATGTCGGTCAGGTGCTTGGACTACGCCGCCAAGAAGGCCCGCATCTGAACACCTCTACGCGATCGCCGACGGCGAGGTGATACCCGAGGACGGCGAACCCGAAGTCGTCCCATGCCTGGACGAGTTCGGCCCGCTCAACCTCTAGCCCCACCCCGGGCGGCAGTGGGCCGAGCGCGGCGGACGACACAAGGATCCCGACCGGGAGCCGAGGCCCCGCAGGCTGGCGACCTACACCCGTCCGCACGGCGTCAGGCACCTGTTCGCCGCCTGCGACCTCGGCAAGGACAAGGTCTACGGCCACATCAAGCCGAAGAAGAACCGGACGAGGTTCCTGGAGTTCTGCCGCTACCTGTGCAGCCTCTACCCACCGGAGATCCGCAGCGATCGTGCTCGACAACTTCTCCCCGCACCTGACCACGAAGAGGGACAGCCGGGTCGGCGACTGGGCCGCGGCCAACAACGTCGAGTTCGCCTACACGCCTACGAACAGCTGGTGGCTGAACCGCATTGAGGCCCAGTTCACCGCCCTGCGCTACTTCACCCTTGACGGCACCGACCACGCCAACCACAAGGAGCAGGGCAGCATGATCCGCCGCTACATCATCTGGCGAAACCGACACGCCGACGATCAACGACTACGAGCGGTGGTCGACAGGGTCAACGTTGCCTGATGCGGCACTAGTAGGGCTTGGTCAGGTCGGTATGGATGCGGGTATGTCGCGGTGGCAGGTGGGGCAGGCGCCGGCCCAGGTGGCAAGGAGCGACTGAAGCTCGCGGACGACTTGGTAGAGACTCAGGCCGATGCCGCTTCTTTGGGGGCGTAGGTCAGCCTCCGTAGGGTGCAGAAGGCGTGGGCGAGAGAGGCGAGGGTGACGTGGTGGTGCCAGCCGTTGAAGGTGCGGCCCTTGAAGTGGGCAAGCCCCAGGGCCTGCTTCATCTCCCGGTAGTCGTTCTCGATGCGCCAGCGGAGCTTGGCCAGGCGGACCAGGGTGGTCAGCGGGGTGTCGGCGGGCAGGTCGGACAGCCAGAACTGCACCGGCTCAGCTCCTTGGCGGGCCACTCGGCAAGCACCCAGCACTCGGCAAGTTCAACGCCCTCGGTGGCATCGCGGATCTCGCGTCCGGCGGGGCGGATCCGCAGGGCGACGAACCGCGAGTACATGCGCTTCAGGCCGGTGCGGCCCCTGCCCGGGCGTGAGCCCTCGCGCCAGGACACCGGCTTGGCCGAGCCGCGCCCCGCCTCGGTGACCAGCGCTTTCACGCTGCGGGCCGGGTCGGGATACCTGGTCACTGGTCGCCGTCCGATGCCGCCGTAAGGCGGGGTGACCGGGCGGGCTGAGGTCGGATGAGCGGTGGGTGTGGTGGAGATGCCGACTACGTAGTGCAGGCCGCGTTCGCTCAAGCCCAGACGGAACGCCACCGAATCGCCGTAGCCGGCGTCGGCCAGGACCAAAGGGACCTCGACGCCCCAGGACCGGGTCTCGTCGATCATGTCCAGGGCAAGCTGCCACTTCTCCACATGTCCCAGGTCGGAGGGGATGCCGCACCGCCCGCGCCGGGCCACTTTGAGCGGGTCGGCCTGCGGCGTGGCCGGATCCCAGGACTTGGGCAGGAACAGCCGCCAGTTCACCGGCGCCGAGGCATGGTCGCGGGCCAGGTTCAGCGAGACCCCGACCTGGCAGTTGGTGACCTTGCCTGCGGTGCCGGTGTACTGCCGCGACACGCACGCTGAGGCCTCGCCGTCCTTCAGGAAGCCGGTGTCGTCGACGATCAACGCGCTCGGCTTGATGGCCTCCTGCATCCGCCATGCCAGCCGGGCCCGCACATGGGCCGGGTCCCACGGACTGGAGGTGACGAAGTGCGCCAGGGCCTGCCGGTTGCCATCCTCGCCCAGCCGAGCCGCCATCGGCTCCACCGACTTGCGCCGCCCGTCCAGCAGCAGTCCGCGTACGTACGCCTGCCCCCAACGGTGCTGGTCCGCGCGCGTGAACGCCTCGAACATCTCCGCTGTGAACGCCTCCAGGTCCTCACGGACCTGGCCCATCTCCCCAGGTGTCACACACCATCAACGCGCCTACCAGTACAAAGGCACGCCGCTCGCGAGTACACCTGACCAAGCCCTACTAGATGTTCCTGCGGCGCAACCGACGTGACCAGAGTCGAATCCTGCGCAAAGGGCTGCGGAGAGTGGTTGTAACCCGCTCGAAAGCGCGGCGGCTGGTCACGGTGTCCGGGTGGTTAGGGCCGAGAACTCGTAAGCGGTCAGCGAGATTCTGCCGGTACAGGCTTCCCGCCTCACCATACGCACCCAGGCCCAACAGAGCCTCCGCAAGGCGGTGGCGGCTGGTCAGGACATGGGGGTGGTCGGGGCCGAGGGCCCGGGTGCGGTCAGCCAGGTTCTGCCGGTGCAGACGCTCGGCCTCGCCATACTCCCCCAGGCTTCCGAGAGCAATGGCAAGTCCGCTGCGACTGCTGAGGGTGTCGGGGTGGTCGGGGCCGAGGACCCGGGTGCGGTCAGCCAGGTTCTGCCGGTGCAGGTCTGCGGCCTCGCGGTTCTTGTCGTTGACGTGCAGAGCGAATGCAAGGCTGTGGCGGCTGGTCAGGACATGGGGGTGGTCGGGGCCGAGGACCCGGGTGCGGTCAGCCAGGTTCTGCTGGTGCAGATACTCGGCATCGCGGTAGCCGCCATGCAACGCGTTGGTGAGGTTGTGGCGGCTGGTCAGGACATGGGGGTGGTCGGGGCCGAGGACCCGGGTGCGGTCAGCCAGGTTCTGTTGATGCAGGTCTGCGGCCGCGTGAAGTTCACCGAGGTCCTGCAGAACGTGAGCGAGGTCATTGCGGCTGGTCATGGTGTCGGGATGGTCCGGGCCCAGCCGATCGGTTTCTGCGCGCAGTAGGCGCTGGCGCAGAACGCGCTCAGCGGTATACGCACCGGCGTCATCCAGAACGTGGGCGAGGTCGGTGAAGGTGTCACGGACGTCGGTGAACGCGCGGGCGGTCCGGCGGTCGAGGAGGAGGGGAAGGTGGGGGGCAAGCAGGGCGGCAGCGGACCAGCCGGGGCGCCCAGCCCTGACCACTTCGTCAACGGCTGCCGTCAGGCGCCCAACCAGTGCATGGTGCCAAGGTGCGAGGTCGGCGATGTCAGCGGAGTGGATGGTTACGTCGCGGACGAGGGGATGCAACACGAGTTGGGTAACACCTGCATCATTTCCTCCATCCGCCCCGGTGCTCGGTAGAGGGGCGTCGAGGAGGCCATAGCGGTACAAGCCGGCGAGGGCGGCTTCTAATGCGACCGCACTCACTTGCTCACCGGTGACTTCGGCGAGCAAGTGAGGGCTTATCAGGGTCAAGGGGACCGGGGCCGGAGCAAGTTGGGCAAGCAGACGCAGCACGATGCGAGCCAGTGGCACGCCGTCGCGTGCAAGCTGGTCCAGCGAGAGGTTCCAGGTATGGCGTACCACTTGTCGGGCCGTCTCGGGGTTATCCGCGTTCGGGTGGGGAGCGCCCAGCAAGTCAGGGAATTCCGTCCGTAGAGCCTGCTGGTAGGCGATGAAGGTGCGGTAGCGGCTTGTGGGCGTGGCGAGATAGGTGCCGACCGCCCGCAGCGCCAGGGGCAGCCCGCCGAGCCGCTCCGCCAGCTCCTGCGCTTGGTCGACGGAGCCGGCATCGGGCGCCAAGTCGCGCAGGACCTGCCCGGCCGGTACAGCCGGAAGCGGGGCAAGCCGCAGCAGATACGCGCACGAGCCCCAGGTGACCGCGCTCGTGTCCCGGGTAGTGATCAGCAGGAGTCCACCGCCGGACGGACGGATCCAGCCGCGGTAAGACGCCACCGTCTCACCCTCGGGCCCGATCGCCTCGGGTTCGTCGGCGTTGTCCATTACAAGCAGCCAGCGCCGGGTGCCTTCCAGATGCTGCCAAACCACATCAGGCAGGCTCGCCTGCCCCGCCCGGGTCGCCTGCAACTCCTCCTGGCTAAGCCCGCAGGCCAACGCTACTTGCGTCATCTGCTGGGCCAGCTCTGCGGAGGTACGCCAGCGAATCCAGAAGACGCGGTAGCTCGCCGCCTCGACGACGGCAGCGAGTTGCGCGGCGACGGTGGTCTTACCGACCCCGCCAGCCGCGCAGACCACCGCGAACCGCGCCTGCGGACGCTTCAACAATTGCTCTAGCTGCTGTAGCTCGGACCCACGGCCTCGGACTTGCCCGGCGTGCGGAGGACGCAGCGATCCATGATGGAGCTCAGCCAGCCGCCCCATCGTCGGTACTGACGTCGTCGTGTTTCCGTCGAAACGCCGCCCCCACCAGGCCAGCCCGGCACAGGTCACCCCCAGCGCCACGAACACGGGCCAGATCACCCACGGGCTGGCTGCCCAGGCGGGCACGGTCGCACTCGCGTAATTGGTTATCGGCCCAAGCATCACGGTCAACGCCGCAGCCGTCCCGGTGACCGCAGCGCCCGCCCACGCCTCACGCCTACGCTGCATCGCCCCCCCCGGCTGTCGCCTCGTGCCTGTCCATCATGACCATTCAGACGTGCCGACACACGGAACGCCAGACCAGACATGCGGCTCGTCTCCAGGGGTTCCTGATCAAGGGGCGTCGGTGTTCCGCAGGCATGTGCCCGTGCCGGCCGGGAGCAGGCCGCCCTACCAGCATCCAGTTACCGGTGTGACTCCAGTTGTGAGCAGCGTGGTACGGGGGTGAGGGTGGAGCAGGCGGTAGATCGTCATCTGGAAGGTGCGAGCGCCCTCGATGACCGAACTCCTCTCAAAGCTTCGGCGAGCAGCCAGCCAAAGAAGGCTGGGGCAACCTCCAAATGGGTGGCACGGTTCGAGACTGGTGATCCCGATGTCTGGACGAGTTCTGCCGGTCGCGCAGCGACCGTGCTGTACCAGGCTCGCGCCATCTCATCAACGTGACTCATGTGCCAGAACCACTGCTTTACCCGCTGACCTGCAGGAAGAGGCTGACAAGCCTAGATACCCGGACCTGTTCGAGGCGTCCTGCTCCCCGCACCCGCGGGGATGGCCGCCCTCAGCACCGGCGCCGCTGACCAGAAGGCCGTGGCCTTGCTGACTGGTGCGGCGGCGGTCGGGCAGGTGATGCTCAACCAGGCCGGCAGCTCGCAGAGGCGGCCGCCCTCGTCCTCTCGGCAGCTGGCATTGCGCGTTGCTCGGCCGGGTGGCCGACGCGGTACTGGGGTAGCGCACACACCGCAGCGCCCCTCGCTGTGGCAGTCAGGTAGAAGCGCTGCCGGACGTCGTGCTCAGCTCAGGGCGTCGATCGCCTTCACGATCAGAGCCCGAGCGCTGGCACCGTACACGGCCATGGATCTCAGCTCCTCGAACGCCTTCAGGTAGAGGGCGATCTCGGCAGGCTGTGTGATCCGGACCTGTGCCGACACGAGCTCTACGGAGACCAACGTGTCGTCGTACATGTGGAACGTTTCGCATGGCCATTGCTGCCGCCCTGGGGTCGTCATGGGGATGACACCCAGGGAGACGGCAGGCAGAGCGCCGACGGTGAGGAGGTAGCCGAGTTGGCCAGCCATGATGTCAGGGTCTGCGATCTGGTGGTAGAGCACGGCTTCCTCGACCAGCAGGACGAACCGATGCCCTGGTTCGTGGATGATGCGAGACCGTTCGACGCGGGCCTGCGCCGCCTTGGTGATGTCCTCTGCCGGCAGCTCGCGGAAATCGGTGACCGTCCTCAGCACGGCTACTGCATAGCCTTCGGTCTGGAGCATGCCCGGCACGAGTGTGGACGAGTACACCCTGAACAGGCTGGTCTCGCGGAAGAACTGCAACAGACTGTCCTGTAGTTGCTTCAGCCCGTTCCGAACCTGATGGCGCCATTCGCGGTACATCGTCTCAGCGTTGAGCGACTGGACGATCAGGTCGCCTGCTTCATCCTCGACCTGGCAGGCAACGCACCACAGGCGGATGTCCTTGGCCGACGGGGCTGTGCGGGCGTTTTCAATGCGGGACGTCTTGGCGTGATGCCAGTGGCAACGGTCGGCCAGCTCGGTGACCGTCAGGCCCGCGCTCCTTCGCAGATCACGCAGTCGCCGCGCGATGACTTCCCGCGCGGCTTGTGCAGACGAGGACGGAGAGATGGGCATGAGCTGGCCTGTCCGGTGCTTTCTGTGTCAGTGGATCTGGTACTGGTCGTGCGGTGTTGCACGGTCCCACACGGCGCCGAACGCCTCGGTGCACAGTTTGGCCGCGGCGGGGTCATCGGTGACCTCGCCCCCGCCGGACGAGCCGTCGCCTGCGAAGTGGTTCCAGTGGACCCACTGTTCGTCGAACAGCCAGAAGTCGTTGCCAGGCAGCGCGATCGCAGATGCCTGCCGCCGGGGCAACCAACGCACCTGCTCGCCTGCGGCAACGTTGGTGAACGTGCCGTCGTAGAGGAACCGGGTGTACTCACTGACCGGCTCGGACACGATGCGGGCTCGACACACGACGACGCCGCGGCTAACGGTCTCTTCGATGAGGTCGAGCCAGGGTCGCCACCACGACGTCCGCTCGCTGGCGTTGTGCCGGAAGCCAGCCCGCCAGTCAGCGAACGGGCCCTTCTCGTAGTCGACTGCGTACGTGTCCCGCATCTCCAGGTGGACCGCGGAGCGGGCGCAAGCACCGATCAGGTCATCGAACGTCGGCTCGGTCAAGCGCATCGCATGCCTCCCTGATCATGTCGACCATCCTTGCGGGGATGCGGATCACCGCCTCGCTATCCGGGATGCCGACCGCGTGCCCGCGGGCTTCGAACGCGGCGCATTCGGCTTCGAGTTCCGGGCTCGGCTTCCATCCCTGCAGGACGAGTTCCTTCTTCTCCTGATCGACCCAGATGGTGGGGCTCTCGCGGTCGCCTGTGTTGGGGTCGATCCCGATGAACAGTAACGACATGTCGGCCTCCTGCGACGAGGTGTGCAGATCTGTGCAACACCGTCACCGCTTGGCGGAGGTCGGTCAAGGGCGTGTTACAGCCATTGCCCGGCACGAAGTAGTTGTGCGCACAGATCTGCACATCACTGGAGTGCACGCACGGAGCTTCTATAACTTCCGAGCCATGGACGCACACGCCGACAAGGGACGGCCCGCCTGGTGCCACTGGCACAAGGGCCCGTCCGACACTGCGATTCAGGTCCGTCTGCTTGAGCGCCAGTCCGGGCCGCCGCTGCCGCTGTACGCGTGCGAGCCGTGCCGCCAGCAGCGCGACCTGTCGCCCGCGATCGGGATGGTCGCGTGAGCGCCGGGGAGCGGCTGTGGTCACCCGTCCTCGACACTGTGAAGCCGGTACGCATCGACGCACCCTGCTTCGCCAAGAAGCCCGATCTGGCTGCGTAGGTCATCTCCAAGAACAGTTGTTTGCGGCTTCCAGGAACGCTTCACGATCGGCGACGTCCGGAATGTCGGCGAGAAATAGGAACACCCGACACGGGAGCGTACGAGTGCTGCCGGCGTATGGGACCGGCACGATCGGCAGCCAGGACGCTGGCCGTGGTCCCCCTCGGTCAGCGGTTGTTGGGGCTCAGCAGCGTGGCGGCCGCAGCGACGAAGGCCACGGACGCTTCCTTGGCCGCATGCCGCCGGGCGTCCAGCTCGGTGCGGCCGGTGGCCTTGCGCAGTGCGTATGTGGCATCTGCGGCCTGCTGGGCGGGGCCGGCCAGTTCGGGGACCAGGACCTGAAGGCGGATGTGGGGCGCGGTGATCTCCGCCCGAGTGTCGTGGGACCTCGTCTGGGCCTCCAGCTGATGCTCGGTGCCTGTCTCGGTCAGGGCCAGACGCTCCCGGTGGAACATCGCCGAGCGGTGCGCGTCCAGGGCGGCCGCGAAGTCGGTGACGGCGCCGAGCTGGTCCTGGCGGTGGCTGTCCGCACGCTGCTCAGCGCGTGCAGCGCGTGCCGAACGGTGCTGGAGGAGTCCGGCGGTCAGGGCACCGGCGAGGGTGCCGAGTACGGCAACGATCGAAGGCCATATGGACATCAGGTGTTGGGTCCTTTCGGGTAGTCGGTTTCGGTGGTCAGGGCGGCGGACAGCAAGGTATGCGGCGGCGACTTCGGTGGCCGGGTTACGCGCCCATGATCACCTGCTCCGAGCCGACCAGCACACGGGATGGCCGGAAGCAAGTACCGGCACGCTTCCAGAACTCAGCAACACGTTTCTTGTCGCTAGCGGACCGTTCCCAGCGGTGACCAACAAACGTTGCTAGCTCCCGGCGACAAAACCACCCGATCGCTGGCTCAACTGCACCGAGTCGCCTGGCCACGGCGGCGACCACTTCCGCTGCTACAGCCAGACGCGGTGGGACGAACACGGGCAACGACCCGCAGTGGTGACCAGGCCCTACTGATTCCACCCTGGCCGAACTCCTGGCAGAGCCGCGGCCGGGCGATGGGCGCCTCGATGAGCCCGGTACGCGCACCATGGGTACTCCCAACGCCACACAGGGCGCAGCGACAGCCCGAACGGCAAGTACGGTTGGCCGTCGAGTATTCGACGCCGCTGGCCAACATCGCTCATTCCTGCGCCAGATCGGCGTGAAGCTGCTCGCCGCACCCGCGGGGATGGTCCCGACGTGCGCCCGCACCCGGGGGAAATGCTGGCCCGGCCGGCGTAGTGCTACGCAACGGAGGAGCCCTGGGACCCACGAGGATAATCCACAGCTCTCGGGAGTTCATCGTGCTCTTTCCCGCGGGCCAGGTCCCGTTCGTCGCCCGCAGAGAGCCAGCGCCATGTCCTCCGGCGGGCTTTTCACCGGGTACGCGTATACCGCCGGTTCCGAGCACACCTCAGCCTTACGTCAGGAGGGCACTATCTCGTTGCTGCGCTTCCCTTGGGAACGAGGGGTCTTCTCCCCCACCCGGCGGGGGCGGATGGTCCGGGGGTCTACCGCTTCGCCCGGGGCGCCTTCCTTGTAAAGGCCTTCGGGCTCGTTGGGCCGGTCATGGGGCAACAGGAAGAAGGTGCGGCGCTGGAAGAGGCCACTGTCCGGGTTGGCCTCGGCGTCCTTGTCGAGCTCCACGTAACCGACCATGCGTCCGTCACGGGCGTAGCGGGGCTTTCCGCTGCGGCGGGCGCTCTTGTCGAGCGCCTGGCGTACGTAGTCGAGGTCGTCGAGGTCTTCCAGCCACACCACGTTCGCTTCGTGTGCGAGCTGGCTTTCGTGCAGCAGCGAGCTCATGGACGCAGCTCC
>NZ_JBWKCY010000036.1:0-60226 GCF_056436245.1 Streptomyces sp. NPDC043812 | reverse complement strand
CACGATCGCGGCCAGCACCTCCCGGTCGCCGTGCCGACGCCGGCCACCACCCTGCGGCCGCGACGGCGCCTCCGGCACCACCCGCTGGAACAACCCCCACAACTCGTCCGGCACCAACCGCTCAACGATTCCCACCATGAACAACACTCCACCGAGATAGCCAAATGAGATGACGTCTAAGTGCCTGCCTGCCGGCCGCGCCTCATGCCCGTCGCCTTCGAGTAGTCACCGCATGCAGGCTGCAACGGTCCAACACCACACAACAGGTCTCCGCGAGGTGCCCAAGTCTCAGCGGGCCGTCACGCGATCCACCACGTCGGTCGCGGCCTGGCGACGGCTGACGCGTCCCGCCAACCCTACGGCCGTCACACGCAGGTCCTCCTCCCCGGGCGCTACGTGGGGCGACTATGGGTATAGGCGAGGTTGTCCTCTGAGTGGGTAGATACCGGACATGGACGACGAGCAGGCGAAAGAAGACGCCGAGGACCTGCTTACGGGACTGAGCGTGGATGTGAGCCGCCCGGAGCAGCCCGTGCTGCTCGATGGGGACGGTGCTCCGATCCGCACCTGGCGGGAGAACTACCCCTACGACCGCAAGATTCGGCGGGGGGAGTACGAGCGGACCAAACGGATCCTGCAGATCGAACTGCTCAAGATGCAGAGCTGGGTCAGGGCGACCGGTTCCAGGGTCGTGGTGATCTGCGAGGGCAGGGACGCCGCGGGCAAGGGCGGCACGATCCAGCGTTTCACCGAACGACTCAATCCCCGCGGCGCGCGCATCGTGGCCCTGGACAAGCCCACCGACCGGGAGGCCGGGCAGTGGTACTTCCAGCGCTACACCGCCCATCTACCGTCCCCGGGGGAGATCGTCTTCTTCGACCGCTCCTGGTACAACCGGGCCGGTGTCGAGAAAGTGATGGGCTTCTGCTCCGACGAGCAGTACGAGCTCTTCCTCCGCCAGTGCCCGGCCTTCGAGGCGATGCTCGTCGAGGACGGCATCCTCCTGGTCAAGTTCTGGTTCTCCGTATCCCGCGCCGAGCAGCGCACCCGCTTCGCGATCCGGCAGGTCGACCCCGTACGCCAGTGGAAGCTCTCACCCACCGACCTGGCCTCCGTGGACCTGTGGGATGCCTACACCCGCGCCAAAGTCGCCATGTTCCGCGCCACAGACACCACGCACGCCCCCTGGACAGTCGTCAAGAGCAACGACAAACGACGCGCCCGCCTAGAAGCCATCCGCAGCCTGCTCTGGCAGATCCCCTACGACCGGAAAGAGGGAAACGTGGTCGGGCAGCCTGACCCTCTTATCGTGGGCAGCGCCGACACCCTCCTGGAACCCGGCGAAGAAGTCGCCGACCTGTCCCCCACGCCCTTCGCCGGGCCCCCTTCCGGACCAGGCCAGCACCCCGGCCCGCCGCCAGACGCCCCGAGACAGCACCCGTAACAGGCCAGTCGCTCCACAGAACCGGAGGGCTGTAGGCGCGAAGACCGTGCCGGCCGTGGCTGAGTGCGCAGCGCGCCTTGGCACACGCTGCCGGGCAGGGGAATCTGCTGGCCGATGATGTTGGCGGCCAGCGTGCTGAACCGGTTGCGCGGCGGAGTCTAGGCGGAGGGCGTTCCACGACGGTGAAGAGGTCGCCGTCCGGGTCTCGCAGCGTGCCCCAGGTGTCGGTGCGGGGGAGCTTCACTGGGCGAGGTGGGGTGCCCCCGAGGTTGGCGGCAACCTGGAGGAAGCCATGAACGTCCGGGACGAGGAAGTGCACATGCCAGCGGGGACGGACATGCGGGCTCGGCGCTGCCTCGACACCCCTGCGGAGATCCGCGCGACGACGGCCCGTTCCTCCGCAGGCGACCTCCTGCAGGCCCTGTCCACCGACGGACACACCACCGCTCGAAGAGCCCGATCCCGGGCGTCTCGCTGCTGGTGCGCCCGCGGTCGGGCATGAGGGGTGGCCTTCGGGGTAAGTGGGCCAGCACACAGCGCATGAGCGCTTCTGGGGCGGAAGGAGACAGTTGATGTTGATGGCTCACCCCGCAGTGCTGCAGAACCTGATGGAGCAGTACGACACCTTGCGCATCCTGCACGCCGAGAACGGCAGTCTGGAGGTGCGGGAGCGGATGGACGACCTCGCTTACACGCTGTGCGTTGCCACCGGGACGCGGGACATCGACGCCGCCCGGATCGCAGCCCGCCACCAACTGCCCGGCGCCCGACCCGAAGACGACTCCGTGCTCTCCGCTCGACCCAGCAGAGAGCACTCTTGAAAGACCATGAGCAGTCGTCGGCCAGGCCGGTCTTTGACAGTCTGGTGGCGACGAGGCTTGGTGCCAGCCGCCACGTGAGGCGCGAGGTAGCCCCCACTTGTGACGGCCCGGTCGGCACGGCGATGCGATGTCGCCCGTATGGTGGCTGACACCCGTGCTGACGGCTGGTTGAGTGGAGGATGACACAGGCGGCAGGCCCTGAGGTGACCTCGGGATTGCCACTGCGGCCCCGGGCCCTGGCTCCCTCCCGGGGCCGCGTGCCTCGTACGGCAGGCCAGGTCTTAGGCTATTGCCCCGTTGAGCCGAAGGGACCGTCGCGCATCGAGACGTCCGACGGAGAGAACTTCACCGGGTTGACGTCGCCTCCACGCTGTGCGTGCCTACCGGCGCCCGCGACGTCGTACCGCTCTCATCTCTGCCCGCCACCCCTGCTCGGCGCCCGTCTCCAGCCCGACTCTCTGCTCGCTGCCGACTGATCCCTGTTTCGGCAGTGCCTCCCGCGTGCCCTGCGCTGCTGCGACACCCCGCGCTGGGCAGCGCTCTTCCGACGCTGACACAGCGCCAATAGGCGGATAGCGCGGTGGGTGGCCCGCCAACCGTATTGGGACCGACACGAACCGCTTCCCAGCGGCCCGAAGCCGATGCCTCAGAGGAAGTGAGACAACTGCAGCAGGCGTTGGTCGCCCATGCGGTGATTGATCAGGCGGCGGCCATCGCGATGTCCGTCGGACGCCTGCCTGCGGACCGCCTCATCCACGACTGCTGAGGCGAGCAAGGAGGGATCCGGTGCCGAGCGGGCGCCGGCCAGGGTTTCGATGACGGAAGAAGGGGTGGGATCGTGCACGGGTCAATAAGAGACAGCGGCCCTGATATTCAGTCAGCATGTGGGCGGTGACCCGGTCCGCTCCTGCGAGCCGGCGCTCCTGGCGAAGGACATCCCCGCTGTACCGGAGCAGGGGAACGGCACGGGGGAGATCACGATCGTTCTGGGCGAGGACTGAGCTCCTGCGCGCGCTGCAGTCAGGTGCCCACGAGGTCCAGTGCTTCGCCCAGGGATAGGGCCGAGACCACAGGGCTGGGGGCTGCGGCGAGGAGCTCCTGGAGGGGCCGGGACGGTGCAGCGACCACCAGCGTCGCATGCTTCTGCAGTGTCAGAAGCAGGTCGATGACGTTGCTGTCGGCGGACTGGACCGCCGTGCCATCCACGATCAGGGGCTGGCCGGCTTTGTTCAGGATTCCGTCGAACGTGTCTCTGACGGGGGGAGTGTGCGTTAGTTGAGGTCTCCGCCGAGGCTGACGACCCAGGCGCGGCCACGGCGTTGCCTGCTCAGGGCCTGTGGCGCGACAGGGGCTGCGGAAGCGTCGGGTTCAGGCATCCTCTACACCCAGCAGACCTTTCCGCGCCAGCCATGCCCCGGGCCACATGCCCACCACATGACGCCCCAGGATGGTTCGTGCCTTCGCCGGTGAGCGGGGGCACGGGTGGGCTTGGCCTCGTGCTGCGGGCTCAGAACTGGACTGAGCTGCTGTCCACGATGTCGGCGTCCATATTGGTGTGCATCATCTTCAGTGCTGCTTTGGCCAGGTCGTCATGGATGTGCGCGACGGTATCTTCCGGGACGGTTACTTGCAGGTGCCGGATGTGGGCGTCGAGCGCGGAGTACATGATGCATTGCTCGGTGACCTGCCCGCACAGGATGACGTGTTGCACCTCGAGTTGGTTCAGCAGGTAGGCCAGGGGTGTCTCGTAGAAGATCGAGTGTCGTGCCTTGACGACAAACAGGGACTTGTCATCGGGGCGAAGCGGCTCGACCAGTTCGGCACGGGGCCCAGCGAGCGCCGTCTCGAGGATCTCGCCGTGGTGTGAGCGCCATTCGCCGAAGTTGTCGTTGACGTAGATGACGGGGACTTCGTGCTGCCGGGCGCGGTGGATCAGCTGCACGATCGGCGGTATTGCCTTTTCGACCGAAGGGAGCAGCAGATCCGCATCGGCATGATCGTACGTATTGATCATGTCGATCACGATGAGGGCGCTGTTCCTGTGGCTCATGTCCTCATGTTGGCTGGCGTTCTCTGTTTGCAGGTTCGACGACAGGATCTCGGCTGCTGGCGCGCCGCGAGCCCATAGCCACGGACGCTGCTTACCGAGGCTCCTACGGTGCCCGAGGCAGGTGAGGCCCGGGGCACGGGGCGTCGGTCAGTCCGTGGACAGGGCTTCGAGCAGGTCGCCTACCTTTGGGTCCGGCAGGGTGCGGGCGACGTCGGCCTGGGCGACCATGCCGACCAGGGTGTGTCCGTCGATGACGGGCAGTCGGCGCACCTTGTGCTGGGTCATGGTGTGCAGGATCTCGTCGGCGTCGTCGTCGGCGCCGATGGTGACCGCTTCGCCCTGCGCCAGCTCGCCAGCCTTGACCGAGGCGGGGTCCTTGCCCGCGCCGAGGACCTTCACCACGATGTCGCGGTCGGTCAGCATGCCCTTGAGTTTGTTGTCGGTGCCGCAGATTGGCAGCGCGCCGACTTTGAGGTCCTTCATTTTGTGTGCCGCATCGAGAACGGTTTCCTCGGCTCCGATGCACTCCGTTTCCGGGGTCATGATCTCTCGTGCCGTCGTCATGGTGGCGGTCCTGCTTTCTGCGGATCGTGCCGCCGCGTGGCCTGGCCGCGGGCGGTGCAGGGGGTGACGCAGGACGTGTTCCCACGGCTGCGGGGTGGTAACACGGCAGATTGTCAGGGTTCGTAACCGGCTGCGCGGTCCTGGGGGGCCACGGGTGGAGGCGACTGTCGCACGGCATGGCCGCGGGGATGCCGTTCCCGCGGTGGTGATCCGGCTTGCCCTGTCGGGTGAGCCCAGGCGGCGACGCCGGAGTGCGGCCCCGGAAGTGCTGTGCACGGCGACTGCCACGCCTGGTGATCGCAACGGATATGAGCCGCTACCGTCGGTGCGGAGACAGCATCCATGTTGCCGCGTTCGGCTCGCGTCAGGTCCCGGCAGTTTCGGCCTCAACGAGCTGGACCAGGGCAGCGCGATGAAGGCCGGCAATCGGGTTGAGCAAGTCGGGGTGGCGCAGCAGGGGCGCCGCATCATGGTCGCGGGGGCCGGGGAAGGTCAGCCGACGTGCGTCTCCGACGGTGCCGGTGCCGTGCTCGGTAGTGGACAGCGCGGCTTGCGCCGCGGTGGCGAGGTGGGGGTCGGCGAGCAGGTTGGCTGCCCAGCTGACGACGGTTTCGTCGACCCAGGTGCGCCAGGAGTGTTCCGTCTCGTCCCTGTGCTGCTGGGCTGCCCCGGTGAGTGCGTCCAGTCGGTCGGAGCCCGTGGGGCCGAGTATGGCCAGCAACTCAACATCGAAGGTCGTGGGGTAGCGAAGCGAGGCGGCGATAGCGGCCGCCTGGTGTGCCTGGGCTTCGGCCAGAGCGTGATTCAGGGCGCCGGCTGGTGCCGGGAAGGCGGTCAGCAGCCAGCGCGTGGCGGCGGCGGTGACTGGCGTGAGATCACTGGGCATGTGAGAACCGTCCTTCAGTTGCGCGGCCGGTGCCCGTGGGTCGTGGGTGCCGGCCGCGCTGTCGCGCGAGACGCGTCAGCGTACGTGGCCCTTGTTGGGCATTGACAAGGAGCTGCGTCACAGGCGCCGGGAGCAGCTATCGCCCTGAGCGGTGCCCCGGGTCAGGACGTGCCGCGGCCGGTGACGAAGTCACGCACGCGGTCCACCAGGCCCGCTCCCGGGGCCAGCAGCTTGTTGGCGGGCGGGGTGTCTGGGGCGGAGGGATGCGGCCTCGTGGGCGCCATGGTCTTGGCGCGGCGGATCTTGTCGCCCAGGTCATCCAGCGCTTCGGTCGTGCACGCCTGGCGCAACTGGGGGAAAAGCTGTCCCTCTTCATCGCGGACGTGGGCGTTGACGTCCTCCATCAGCTTCTGCAGGGTCGAGTGGAACTGTGCGTCGTCGACCCTCATCTGTTCGAGCTTCTTCATGAGCTTCTCGGCCTCGGCGTGTTCACCGATCTCCTTGTCTGCGAGCTCAGCGCCATTGGCGACGTTCTCACGGACGGCCGGATAGAGGTACTGCTCCTCCGCTACCGAATGCCGCACCAGCTCGATCGTGACCTCGTCCACCAGGTCACGCAGTCGACTGTCACCGGTCGGTAGCGCCTCGATCTGGGAGAGGAGCTGCTCGACCTCACGATGGTCGGCCATGAGCTCCTCGATCACATCTCGGCCGTGCCCCATGCGTCTGTTCCTCTCACTCGTCCGACGACCGGGGACTGCCCCGGCCACGGCTGATGCGTTCCCCTCCGCCCACCGCCCCCTACGACATCCCGGTCAAGCCACCCTGTCGGCGGCAGCGGTCTTCCCCCGTCTCAGTGGCCCTGGCGCTTTCTCCAATGGCTCGAAGCCCTGCACCGAGAGTTCGCCCACGACCCCCGGCCACCTTGCCTGCGCCAAGATCCATAAGTGATCGCCGACCGACCGCCCGGGGGAGCCGGCCGCCTGCCCGGGGCCCTCACCGGGCAGGCGGCCACGCGCCCCCGCGCAGTGCTCCCGACGCCCGCGCTGCCGTGCCTTCCTTACCAGCACGCGGATAGGACTTGCGTTCGGTTTCCAGAGGCGTAAAACATGGTGAGTGAGGCAGACGAGGTGCCGACCGGCAGTTTCCCGGGACGCCTCCGGCACCAGTGGCGAGCAGTCGGGCGGGAGGACCTCGCGTGAACAGTTCCCTCGACATCGAAGTCATCGAGCACAGCCCCGGGTGTGTCGTGCTGGCCGTCAAAGGCGAGCTCGACGTGCAATCCGCATCGGCCCTCCACCGTCAGGGCATGGACGCCATCAAGGAAGGCGAAGCCCTCGTCCTCGACCTGAGCCAGGTGGGCTTCTGCGACTCTTCCGGCTTCAACGCACTGCTTCGGCTGTATCGGCGCGCAGTCCTGGACGGAGGCGGCAGCTTTGCCCTGCTCTCCCCTCCAGAACAGGTCAGCAGCCTCCTCGCACTCACCGGCGGCGAGCAGATGATCCCGATCCACTCGACATGGGAGCAGGCCTGCGAGGCCCTCCACACACCCAGGCCGGACCGAACGGCATGAGGTGATCCTTTGTACGCGATAGCCGTACGAAGAGGTGGGTGTCTTGGCGGGCCGGGCGGGCGGCTCGTTCGTTGACCACCCCGCATGTGCTGCCGTCGCGTGAAGAGAGCCGTCCGCACACTCAAGAGCGGACGCGCCCAGCTCACTGCTCGAGGTGGCCTTGAGAATGTGCTGTGAGAAGTAGTGCCTCATTCGGGGTGGTGACCCCTGGCTGTGGGGCCGTTGAATGTCTGGATGCCACCAGAGCAGACGGATCCGGAACGGCTGGGCGGTCGAGACGACCATGGTTGGGCCTCGTCTCAGCCGCCCGCCGTTCCGGAGGCCAGTGAGTTCTTCCCCCGGCTCGCGCCGGCTGGCCGAGGCGATGCGCGGACGGGGCCGGGAGCGGCGGCTGAGCACTTCCACGCCGAGTACGTGAAGGCCGACGCGGTGAGCGAGCGGGAGCCCGGGGGCGTCATCGGCGGACTACTCGGAAACGAGCCGTCGCTGGCGCCGGACATGGCATTCGGTCTGGCCGAGACCGCGTCGTGGAGGGCCCCTTGGACGCGCGCGTCGTCCTGGCCAGCGGGGGTCGTAGATCGCTGCGCTCGCCGCGGGACGCGTGCGGAGGGCCTCCAGCGGCAGCGGCCGTATCAGTATGCATCGGGTCAAGTCGGGTAGACGATCCACGGCACCTGTCTGTCGGGTCCGACCCAGGAGGAGCACATCGTGGACGCCCAGCACGAGCAGGAGGATCCCGTCACCCGGCATCCGCAGCCGGACTTCGCCTCGCAGGACCAGCCCCACCCGGGCTGGACCGGTCCGATGGACCCGCCCCCGGACCACGGCGAGGAGAGCTATCGGGGGCACGGACTGCTGCTGGACCGCGTGACCGTCGTGACCGGCGGCGACTCGGGCATCGGCAGGGCCGTCGCGCTGGCCTTCGCCCGCGAGGGAGCGGACGTGGTGTTCACGCACCTGCCCGAGGAGCGCGAGGAGGCGGACCGCACGATGGGACTTGTGGAGGGCGCCGGGCGCAAGGCGGTAGCCGTGGAGTGCGACATCCGCGAGGAGGACCGCTGCCGGGATCTGATCGACACCGTCGTGCGCCGGTTCGGCCGGATCGACGTCCTGGTGAACAACGCCGCGTACCAGATGTCCCAGCCGGATGGGATCGGCGCGATCACGACCGAGCAGTTCGACCGGGTGGTGCGGACGAACCTCCATGGCATGTTCTGGCTGTCCAAGATGGCGCTGCCGCACATGCGCAAGGGCGCAAGCATCGTCAACACCACGTCGGTGCAGGCGTACAAGCCGAGTCCGCACTTGCTCGACTACGCCATGACCAAGGGCGCGATCGTCACGTTCACACAGGGGCTGGCGCAGATGGTGGCCAAGCAGGGCATCAGGGTGAACGCCGTCGCGCCCGGCCCGGTGTGGACGCCGCTGATTCCGGCCACCATGCCGGACACCGTCGAGTTCGGCAAGCAGTCCCCGCTCGGCCGCCCAGCCCAGCCTGCGGAGATGGCGCCGGCCTTCGTGTTCCTGGCGTCGCAGACCGCGAGTTACATCACCGGCGAGATCGTGAACGCAACCGGCGGTACGCCGCTCCCGTGACGTCAGGTCTCGGCTCCCACCGAGGAGAGTCCATGCGGTTCCGGACGAGCCAGCCGTCGCGCCCCGATTACAGACGGCGCAATCGAGGCCGGGAATTCCACAGCGTCTCAGCACACCATCCATGGACAGGGCGGGGAGGATCGTTCACTCGGCAGCAGGAATCCGCCCGGCACACCTCAGGAGCGCCCATGGCCGTGCACCACCGGCTGATCGAGCGGTCCCCGAATGCGGTGTGGGCGGCGCTGAGCGACCCGATCCGCCACTCGGACTCGGTCGTCGGCACCTCCGACACGCACGGCGACGGTGGTGACTGGCCCGAGACCGGCGCCGCGCTGCGGTACACCGTGTCGCTGGGCCCCTGGCCGGGCAGCGGGCGGACCGTGGTGCGCCGCCGCGATCCGCCCCGCGCCCTCGAACTCGAGGCCGAGAGCGGACGGCTGGGCACCGTGAGAAAAGCCCTCGACGTGAGCCCCTGGGGCGAGGACACCGGCGGCGGGCTCGACGAGCACCCGCTGCGCGGCTCCGGTGCCCCGCTCCACAACACTGCGCTCGACGCGCTGCTCATGCTGCGCCACCGGCGGATGCTCAGCCGCCTCGCCGACACCGTGCAGCGCTCCACCCCGGCGCCCGCCGGACGGTCGTGAGCGCCATGCCCGACGTGGTGGTGATCGGCGCCGGCCCCAACGGGCTCGTCGCCGCCAATGTGCTGGCCGACGCCGGTTGGGACGTTGAGGTCCTGGAGGCCGGGACCACGCCCGGCGGCGCGGTCCGCAGTGACAACGGTGTGCATCCTGAGTACATCAGCGACGTGTGCAGCTCGTTCTACCCACTGGCGGCCGCCTCTTCGGTGATCAACGCGCTCGGGCTGGAGCGTGAGGGACTGCGGTGGAGCCACGCGCCTCGCGTGCTGGCCCACCCCTTGGCCGACGGGAGCTGCGCCGTGCTGGAGCGGCGTACGGCGGACACGGCGGCTGGCCTGGATTCCTTCGCTCCCGGCGACGGACGGGCGTGGCAAGACCTTTGCGACGTGTGGGACCGGGTCGGCGCCGACCTGCTGGGCGCTCTCTTCACACCGTTCCCGCCGGTACGGGCCGGGCTGGGGCTGGCGGCCCGGCTGCGCGGCGCGGGCGGACTCCGGCTGGCGCGGTCGATGTTGCTGCCAGTCCGGCGCCTCGGCGAGGAAGAGTTCGACGGTGAGGGCGGCAGGCTGCTGCTCGCAGGCAACGCGCTGCACGCCGACCTCGCTCCGGAGGCGGCCGGCAGCGGCGGTTTCGGCTGGCTGATGTCGATGCTCGGCCAGCGCTACGGCTTCCCGGCGCCGACGGGCGGCGCGGGCCGCCTGACCACCGCGCTGGTGCGCCGCCTGGAACGGCTGGGCGGCACCGTCCGGTGCGGCGAGCGGGTCGTGGAGGTCGTCGTGCGAGGCGGCCGGGCGGTGGGCATACGGACGGCCGGCGGCGAGAGCGTGCCCGCCGCCCGGGCGGTCCTCGCGGACGTAGTGGCGCCCGACCTGTACGGCGGACTGGTGGGCGAGGAGCATCTGCCGGACCAGGTCCTGCGGGACATGCGCCGCTTCCAGTGGGACTTCGCCACCTTCAAGGTGGACTGGGCTCTTGACCGGCCCGTGCCGTGGACGGCCGAGGCGGCGTCCGGCGCCGGTACGGTGCACATCGCGGACGGCGTCGACGGGCTGACCCGGTTCGCGGCGCAGCTCGCCACGGGGCACGTCCCGGACGAGCCGTTCCTGCTGTTCGGCCAGATGACCACGACGGACGCCACGCGTTCCCCGGCCGGTACCGAGTCGGCCTGGGCGTATACGCACGTCCCGCACCGCATCAAGGGCGACGCGGGGGACGGCGGGCTGACCGGCGAGTGGGACGAGGGGCAGCAGGAGGCGATGGCCGACCGGATGGAACGCATGGTCGAGCGCTTCGCACCCGGCTTCCGTGAAACGGTCAGGGCCCGTCGCATCCTCGCGCCGCCGACGCTCCAGGCCGAGAACTCGAACCTGCACGGCGGGGCGCTGAACGGCGGCACGACCGCCATCCACCAGCAGCTGGTCTTCCGCCCCATCCCGGGCACCGGCCGCCCGGACACGCCAGTCACCGGCCTCTACCTGGCCTCGGCGAGCGCCCACCCGGGCGGCGGCGTTCACGGCGCGCCGGGCGCGAACGCAGCACGAGCGGCGCTGCGCGCAGGCCCGGCCCGCACGCTCCTCAGCGGCGCACAGCGCGCACTGGCACGACGGGACCGCGCGGGACGGCGGACGCGGGACTGAGCAGCGCCCCCCGGGGGTGCTGGGCGCGGGCGCGTGGCCCCTTGCATCCGGGCCGGGGTCGTGGCAGCGGCTGGGTGGCCACCGGCCCCCGCCTGCCCCGCTCTGCCACCCGCCGCCGCGGATTGCCCGGCCTCCGTATCTGGTCCTCGCGCTCCACCTCCTCCTGGCGGCACAGATCCGCCCGCACCGCCCTCACCTGTGCGCCGGTCGCCCGGGATCTGCTCCCCGGCATGCTCCAGGCGGCTGTCGTCCTGGGCGTTCACCACCACGTCGAAGCCGCGTTCACCGAGCTGTCCCGCGATCTCGAAGCCGATGCCGCTGGACGCACCATGACAAGGACCAAGGACTGCTGTCGTCCATGCAGCGCCGAGCACCCGAGATGCCGGATTTCACCATCCGGGTTTCCGCTCCCTGAGCGCGCCGGGAGCGGTACGGAAGGGGCGGTACTGAAAGGCGCCGTCCCGGGCAGGCGTAACAGGAACATCAACGGACGCAACGGCAGAGGCCACCGCACAGGCTTCCCGGGGGACACATGTGGTGCACCTTGAGAACGGCGGCGACATTCACCCCCGCCCACGATCTCCGGCGGCGGACTGTGTGCGTGCCGCTGAGAAAAGACTGCCCGCTCCTGGCCTGGCCATTCGGGATGGCCGGCCCTGCGACGCGCCACTCCCTGGCAAGGCGTGGACGAGGGTGTCGACACAGTGCGCCAGGGAACCCGGCTCACGAAAGCAGTACGGCGATGCGCAGCGCGATTCGTTCACTCGAAGAGCAGGAGGAGCCATGTCGCATGGAACAACGCCCCCTGATTCGCCCGTTGCGGTCGTCACCGGCGCGGACTCCGGCATCGGGCGGGCGACAGCAGTCCGACTCGCGGACCAGGGGATGGACCTCGGCATCACGTTCCACACGGACGAGAAGGGGCGCAGGACACGGCAACGGAAGTTCGGGCGCACGGGCGGCGTGCCGTCGTGGCACGCATGGACCTGACGGAACTTCCCGAGGCAGCCGAGGTGGTGGATCGGTTGGCCGCAGAGCTGGGCCGACTCGACGTGCTCGTCAATAACGCCGGCACCGGAACCGCGACACCGTTCCTGGACCTTGACCTCGAGATCTTTCGCCAGGTCGTCGACGTCGACCTCCTCGGCCCCTTCCTCTGCAGCCAGCGGGCTGCGCACTGGATGATCGACCAGGGCGAGGGCGGCCGGATAGTGAACGTCACCTCCGTCCATGAACATCAACCGCGGGTCGGGGCCGCCCCCTACTGCGCGGCAAAGGGTGGCCTGGGCATGCTGACCCAGGTCATGGCGCTCGAACTCGCCGAGCATGGCATCACGGTGAACGCGGTGGCTCCCGGCGAGATCGCGACGCCCATGACCGGTCAGGAGGACGAGGACGTCCGGCAGGCGGAGCGCCCGGGGATTCCGCTGCGGCGCCCGGGAGATGCCCGAGAGGTCGCCGCCGTCATAGCGTTTCTTGCTGGCCCGGATGCCGCCTACGTCACCGCAGCGTCGTGGTCGGTCGACGGCGGGATGCTGCGCATGGGGCCGATGGCGGGTTCCCACCTTCACGAGGACGAATGGCGACGTCCGTGACGACCGGGATTGTTGTCGGCCTGGCGGGTCGCTCGCGCGGGGAGGTTCGTGGGTGAGGGACGGGGAACCCGGTGCTTCGTCCATCATCAGCCGTTCCACCGCGGCAGCGGCGAGGGCGGGTGGTGTCCAGCAGGGAAGGCGGGCGGTTGCTGCTGCGACGCTGCATGCCATGCCTGCCTTGCCCAGGCGTCGCCCCTGGGAGGAACGCATGCCGGAACTGCCGGATGTCGAGGGCTTCCGCAGGACGATGCGTGAGTGTGCCCGGGGTCGGCGTATCGCGAAGGTCGAGATACGCGATTCCGGAGTTCTGCGTGGCGTCACCCCGCAGCGGCTGCGTAGGGAATTGGAGGGGCGTCGCCTCGGAGAGCCGCGACGCCACGGCAAGTGGCTTCTCAGCCCGACCGGCGGGGGGCTCACTCTCGTGTGGCATTTCGGCATGACCGGCAAGCTGCTGTGCGTATCTCCGGACGACCCGTTCGAGCTGCATGACCGGGTTGCCCTGACGCTCAGCGGCGAGCGTCAGGTCCGCTATCGGGACCAGCGCAAGCTTCAAGGAATTCGGTTGGCCGACAGCGACGCCGCAGTCGAGCGCATCTTGGCCGACCTGGGCCCCGATGCCCTCTCCGTGGAGCGGGAGGAGTTCTTGGCGCGGCTGACCGGGCGTCGGGGAGCCGTCAAGGGCGTGCTGATGGATCAGTCCGTGGTCGCGGGCCTCGGGAACCTTCTCAGCGACGAGATCCTATGGCGGGCGCGGGTGTTGCCAGGGCGCCCGGCGCGGAGGCTTAGCGATGCGGAGGCTCGTGGGATCTACACGGCGATGCGCCGTGTTCTCACGTCGTCCGTGCGGGCCGCGTGCGTGCCGCCGCGTCGGAAGTGGCTCACCGGCCACCGGGACGAGGACGAACCGGTGTGCCCTCGTTGTGGCGGGCGGCTGCTGTCGCGCCGTATTTCCGGACGTCGTTCCGTCTGGTGCCCGGACTGCCAGGAGTGATCGAGGAATGCTCCGCAGAAGCAGAAGCAGAAGCAGAAGCAGAAGCAGAAGCTCGTTTACTGATGGCCGTGCCGGAATCCCGTCGGGGGAACGAAGGGCACGTCGGCGGGCACCACCGCTCGGACGGTCGTGAAGCCTGCTGGGCCTTCGATCCGCCGCCGCATGGTGAGCGGCTATCAGCCTTCGATGCCCGTCGAGGTGTGGGCGGCGCCGACGGGTTTGGATTCGGGTGAGCCGCGCTGTCGAAGGTAGGCGGAGAGGATGGCCATTGAGGCGACGGCGAGGAGTTCGGACTGCCAGTTCTGGAGCGATCGGCTCCAGAAGTCGGCCGAGATCAGGTACTCGCCCCAGCTGATGGGGGCCTGCAGTTGTCGGAGGCGTTGTTCGTCGTGAGCGGCCACGCCGGCGATCGACTGGGCGAGCCAGGACAGGAAGAAGAAGCTTGCGATGACCAGTCCGAGCGACCGGGAGAAGACTGTCTGTCGCCAGTCCTGTGTGCCGGCCCAGCGGGGGGTGCCCCTATGTGTTTGGTCAAGGTCCAAGGCCAGTAGGTTCGTGCGGTCGAAGGGCGGGCCGAGCCGTAGGGGTGTGCATGAGTGATAGCCAGGTCACGATCAAGCTCACGAGTGACGAGGCACTGGTGCTGTCGCACTGGCTGGAGAAGCTCCAGATGACGGACCTCAGCCGCGTTGTCGACGATCCGGCGGTCTGGGCGCCGATTCATCGGATCGCCGGAACGCTGGACAAGACGCTTCCTGAGCTGTTCGCGCCTGACTATGACCAGCGGCTTGAGGCTGCTCGTCAGCGACTTCGGCCGGAGGACTGACCGAGCGGAGGGCCACGCCGAAGGCAAGGGTCAGTGAGTTGTCCCGTACGAAGCAGCGCATACGTCCTGTCCTTGCCCTATTCATCGGTGCAGGAGTCCCAGCGCGATGAAGTAGGCAAGGCCGCCGAGGACCTCTGCCAGGCAGAGGGTGAACAGAATCCTCACCGCGCTCACGCCCCCTTGACGGTGCACTGATAGGGCTTGTCCGATTCCGGTACGCAGCCGGCGGCGACGACCGCCAGCCGGCCGGGAATTGCGACAGGAACAGCGTGTCGCCCTGAAGCGTGACCATCGCCTGACGGCCGTAGACCTCCACGCGCTGGACAGTGCCCCCGTCGGGCAACTCCTGCTCGCTCAGTGCAGTTCATTGCGTGGGGCACGTGGCCGAGGTCCAGGTTGTAGTCGGTGGCGGTATCCGTCAGACACCGGGCATGCGTGCGGGAGCGGTCGGCGAGGTCGAGGCCACGTGTGTTCGTCGCGATGTCGCTCGCGTGTGGCTGTCGGTCGCGGTGAACATCTGCACCGGCACCGTCACCAGCCCGAACGTCAGTACTCCGCTCCATACCGGACGTGCCATTGCCACCACCTCGCGCTGCGATACCCCGGCGCGGAGCCTCGCTTCCAGGACGCCGTGTACGGCGTCTGCCCTGTGGTCGACCGGGCCTGACCTGGGAGGACGAACGCCGGTGCTTCACCACAGGTGCCCAGAACATAACGCAACAAACTGCTCGGCAAACGGCTGAGGCCGGGTAGCGGTCCCCCATGCGATCGCAGTGCTGGCGAAGGGGTATGCCTGGCTGCCGCATGAGCGGCCCGGGGGTGCCGTCACGGATGCCTCGGAGCAGCGCGCCCCGCCGCCGTGCGGCCGGAGACCGGATCAGCCGTTCCATCCGGCGGGAAGCCGCATGAGTGGCGGGGGCCCTACGGGCTGATAGGCCCCCTGCCTTTGCCGGTGGCGGCCCATGCCTGGGAACGCGACAATGAAGCCCGGCGTCATCCTCAAGACCACGCATGGCAGGGCTGAGGACTACCGCCGCATTCCCACGCGGCCGACACTGCCGGGGAGGTCGTGATGTTGCTACCGGACGAGAACGCCGTCGCACAAGTCCTCGCCCGCTACCAGGAACAGGAACTCCTGGTGATGGCCGACCCGTGCGACCACAACGCCCGGAGCACCTTTGAAAGCACCGCCTACACCTTGTGTGTGTTGATGGGTGAGTGCACCGGCCGGTCCGCAGCCCAAGCTGCGCAACGATACGTCGCACGGCGGGCAGAGCATGGGCCAGCGTATGCGGTCGGTGACGGTTGCCGGCCACTGTGACCGACGCCAGCGGGGCGGGGCGGTGCTGGCGTCACGAGTCAGGCGGACGTGACCAGCAGTTCCCGACTGCGGATCCGTCGCCACCGTCACCTGTCCAGCCTGAGTCAGAATCGAGTTCAGACCCATCACGAGCGCCCGGCCAGCTTCCCGCACCTCCGCCAGTCGGCGCGCCTCGGCCTCGTCGCCATGGACCTGCATCACGGGGTCATCAGATGCCTCCCGGATTCAGCGCACGACCACTCGGTCCGCATCCAGGGCGCGGACCTCCAGTCCTGCATCTCCCACCGCCAAGCAATCGAGCCCTGCATGAGTAAACGTGGCCCGCACCCTGGACAGCAGATCAACAGCATCACTCTCCGCTTGCACCGCGCACTACGCTTTCCTCCTTGCACACTCGCCGGAAGCCTGCCAGCCCGCCATGTCAGGCCATCACAACTTCGTCGCGTCGCATGGATCCATCAGCGGCACTGACCCTGCGAACACCGGCGTACGCGGACCACATCGACCGCTCGCCCTTTCGGCTTCCTACGACTCGGGCGGTTCCTGCAGTGCTGGCTGCGCAGGCCGCTGCCGGTGGCCTGTGCCTGGTATTGGTGTGAGCCTGGGTTTGTGAAGCCGCCCGTTGCTGTCGCTCACGTCCGGTCGGTGCCGCGGCTGCCGGTGGGACCGGGCTGGTGGTACGAGGCGAAGTTCGACGGTCAGCGCTTGTTGATGTTCCGGACCCGTATCGGGGTGCTGTTGCAGGCCGTTTCGGGGCTGATCGTCACACCGTGGTGGACGGACCTGGCTGTGGCGGGAACGGCCCTGCCCAGGGGTGCGGTGCTGGACGGTGAGGCGGTCATCTGGTCCCGGGGCCAGCTGGACCGTGGCGCGGTGAGGATCCGCCTCGACAGCTCTGCGGAGCAGGCTTTTGAGCTGGCAGGCGTAGCGCCGGCCTCGTATGCGGTGTGGGATCTGCTGTCCCATCCCGCCGAGGGTGATCTGCGGCTGAGGCGGTATACCGAGCGGCGCCGCATGCTCCTTCAACTACTCGCCGACCATCAGGTTGCGGCGGCGATCCAGATGGTCCCCGCGACGGACGACATCGATGTGGCGAGGACGTGGTACAGCTCGCTGCAGGCGCAGGGCATCACAGGGATTGTGGCGAAACACAGCACATCTGCGTACAGCACCGCGGGCCACGTCTGGTTGTGGGCGCGGCATGCCGCGACCGTGACCGCAGAGGTAGCCGGTTTCACCGGCCCCCGTTCCCGCCCGCGGCAGTTGGCGCTACGCCTGCCCAATGGTCGTACCGCCCTGACCCAGCCATTGCCCGTGGCGATGTCCGCCGCGGCCGCCATGCGCCTCACCCGCACGGAATCCTCCGCCCACACCACCGACGGCCAGGCATACACCACCACATCGGGGCGGCTCACTGCTGACGTCGCCTGCGACACGATCAAGGACACTGTCGTCACGGTCGTGCGTATTCACTGAAGGACAGCCGGCCTGCGGCGTTGTGCGTCCGTGTCCTCGCTGCGGCAGCCGCCCGTCTGAAACAAACAACCGCCAGTGCTCCGGCCGGCATTGCCGCCCTGGGTGTAGTGCCCTGTGAGGTTGGGGACGCGGCTGGCGGGTGGTTTGCCTGCGAGCGCGGTGTGTCCGCGGTGGTGATTGTGGGAGTGCAGCCAGCCCGGGAACGCGTCGCGTCGTTCCTGCTCTGAGCGGTAGGGGCGGGCGTAGGCCCATTCGTCGAGCAGGGTGCGGTTCAGCCGTTCGACCTTGCCGTTGGTCTGGGGCCGGTAGGGCCGGGTTCGTCCGCTGCCAGGGCATCGCGCCAGGTGCGGGAGCGGTAGCAGCTGCCGTTGTCCGTCAGGACGCGTTCGACGGTGATGCCCGCGCCGGTGAAGTAGGCGTGGGCCCGCTGCCAGAAGCCGGTCGCGGTTTCCTTCCTCTCGTCGGTCAGGATCTCGCTGTAGGCGAGGCGGGAGTGGTCGTCGACGGCGGTGTGGATGTAGCTGTAGCCGGCGCCGGACCGGGTTGTGCGGCCTGCTTGGCGGCCCAGGGCCTTGTGGCCGCCGCCGTCGGGGATGTTGCCGAGCTTCTTGATGTCGACGTGGACGAGTTCGCCGGGACGCTCGCGTTCGTAACGGCGTATGACGTGGCCGGTTGCCCGGTCCAGATGTGCCAGGCGGGCCAGCCGGTAGCGGGTCAGGACGCGGTGAACGGTCGAGGGCACCAGGCCGAGCAGGCGGGGACGGCCTCCCGCCCACCGAGGGTCCAGTGCGGTCAGGCCCCTCTCGTTGAACGCGTGGATCACATCACGGACGGTGTCCTCGTGCGCGGCGACCAACCGGGCGATCGCCGTCACCGGAGTGCCCGACGCCGACGCCATGATGATCAAAGCCCGTCGGACTCGCACCGACTCGTGTCTGCCCCGCCGGACGATCTGCTGCAGCTTCTGGCCCTCGTGGTCACTCAACCGCCTTGCCCTGACTGGCTCTGTCATCCACGACCACACCCTCAACAGCGATCATCCGGCCATCGAGAGCGAGCCTGGCAGACCCGGAACCGCAAGCACCAACCCACGTGCCCCCGGCGAACGTTCGTGGACAACGCATTAGCGAGCACAAGGCGACCACTGCGCTGCGACCCTTGCCGCGCCCCTGCGCGAAGTGCCTCCCCCGGTGCATCGGTGACCGGGGGGTGCGTAGGGGCGTTGGCAGGGCTGTGACGATGTCCACGATCGGTATCGAGGGCGGCCCGCTCGACGGCGGCGCCGCCACGGTGGAGCGAACGAGGGCTGGTCTCCCTTCCGCGTCATGCGCGGCCGTCGGGGAGGGCCGATCAGGCCGACCGGCCTGTGCACCACCCAACCCCTGCCCCAGATCTGAACGCATGCCTTGGGGCAACGGGTGGGTTCAGGGGGGTGTGAGGGTGTCGAGCCGGGCGGCGAGGTCGGGGTGGGCGGCGGCCAGGTAGGGGCGGGTGGCGGTCAGGGGGGCGATGAGGTCGGCGGGGTCGTCGTGGGCGAGGGCCGCGTGGAGCTTGTTGAGCGGGCGACGGGCGGCGGCGGGCAGGTCGGTGAGGGCGGTGATCTGGCCCACGATGCGGCGCAGGTCGGCGGCGTTGGCGCGGGCCCAGGCCGCGGTGGTGCGTTCGGCGGCCCGGGCCTGGCGGGTGGCCGTCACGCGCTGCTCGCCGGTGGTCCCGGCGGGGCCGGGGCGGCCGCGCAGATAGCGGCGTTCGGCTGCCTGGCGGCTGGCGACGCCGAGGGGATGTGCGAGGTCGGCCCAGCTGGCGCCTGCGTCGCGGGCGGTTTCGATCAGGCCGGTCTCCCATCCGGCGAGCTGCTCGCGCACCTGCCGCAGCAGCATCAGGGAGGCCAGCGCTTGCTCCGGCCCGGGACCGAGGCCGTCGGACATGTCCGGAGAGTCCCGCTGGGCGTCACACAGGGCGTCGTCTATCGCGTTCAGGGCCGCCGCGGCGGCGAGGAACGACGCCGGGCTTTGGGCGTTCGTGCTGGTCGTGGACGGCTGGTCGGCTGCGGTCACGGATACCTCCCTCGGATTGTCATCACCTAGACGACATCATGTTTGTCATCCATTGGATGACATGTTACAACGGTGTCAGTGAGCGCATTGGCAGCAACTGCCTGAACCTGCTGGAGGTGTTTTCACGATGTTGATGCGCACTGACCCCTTCCGTGAGCTGGACCGGCTGACGCAGCAGTTGATGGGCCCGGGTACCTGGTCGAGGCCGTCGGCGATGCCGATGGACGCCTACCGCGAGGGCGACGAGTACGTGGTGGCCCTCGACCTTCCCGGTGTCACCGCGGACGCGATCGACATCGACGTCGAGCGGAACATGCTCACCGTCAAGGCCGAGCGCCGGCCGGTGACGAAGGCCGACGACGTGCAGATGGAACTGTCCGAGCGGCCGCTGGGCGTCTTCTCCCGCCAGATCGTGCTCGCCGACACCCTCGACACCGAGCACATCCAGGCCGACTACGACGCGGGCGTGCTCACCCTGCGCATCCCGATCGCCGAGCGCGCCAAGCCCCGCAAGATCTCCATCGGTGTCGGCTCCGGCCGTAAGGAGATCTCCGGCTGACACCAGCCGGACCGGTGCGGAGGACGGGCACCTGATCTCCCCTCACCCCGCCCTCCGCACCCCCGTGGGCAGTCCGAAGAAGAAGGGGTGACGGCCGAGATGACCCTGCGACGCGAAGCGTTCCTCGACCACGTGAAGGAACGCGGCGAATACGGCACTGCGGAGGAAGCCGAGCGCGCGGCCCGCGTGGTGCTCGCTCTGCTCGGCGCGCACCTGGTCGGCGAAGTCCGCGCCCAGCTCGCGGCGCGCCTGCCGGAGGGCTTCGCCCTGATCCTGCTCAACCCTCTCCAGAGCGCCGAACCTCTACCCACGGAGCGGTTCGTCCGGGCGACCGCCGCCTGGATCGAGGGCGCCACCGAGCAGACCGCGACCTGGGACGTCAGCGCCGTGCTGTCCACGGTCGCCGACGCAGCCGGCGATGACCTGCTGGGGCAGATCCTGCTCCAGCTCCCCGTCGGCTACGACCTCCTCTTCGGCCGCCCCCAGCCCACCTGACCGTGACTCGTGGTGCCGCACCCCTGGCATCACCCAACCCATCCCGGCTCCATGAAAGGCATGCTCTGCAGTGATCTCCGACGTGCGCATACCGCTTGAGCACCCGCAGCCGTGCGGGACGGCGTACCAGCAGATGCTGGAGAAGGTCCGCTACGAAGGCGCCTACCCCACCCGCGCGAAGGCCGAGGAAGCCGTCCGCCTGGTCCTTGCGGGGCTGGGACGCCAGCTGACCGGCGACGAACGCGTCGACCTGGCCGCTCACCTGCCCCTGGAGGCCGCACGCATCCTCACCACGCAGATCCCCGACACCCAGCCGCTGACCGGATGGGCCTTCGTCAAAGACCTCGCCGCCCGCTCCGGCGCCTCCCTGGCCACCACCCGCTGGGACACCGGATCCGTCTTCGCGGCCGTCGCCGCCCACGCCGGCCCAGACCTCATCACCCGCATCCTGGGCCAACTCCCCACCGGCTACGCCCTGCTGTTCGGCCGCGCCGAACTCACCCGGGCCGCGTAGACGGGTGACATGTGTTCTCGGGGCGGGCGCGCGCCTCCGCGCCATCCAGGCATCCCTGTTCACCCGCGGCATCCTCCTTCTGCGTGATCGCTGACCAGCCTGCGCTGAGCTCCCCGTCGGCGCAGCGGTCCCCGCGACGTGTCGGCTTTCATTACGGCGTAATACCGGACGGCCCATTACGCCACGCCCATCGCTGGCTTCGCCTGCTCCACGACGCCGGTCGCTCCAGACGCGGCCACGCGGCAAACGGCTTGCAGATCCTCCGCCGGCGCTCGCCCACGCTGCGCCCCCCGATGGCGCGCTCTCCCAGCGAGCGCGGCGGCGCACGTACCGCCCGGCCGGTGGCCGTTCGCGAGGTGGAGGGGTGGGGTTGGTGGCGGGGAAACGGATCACGAATCCGGCGGGGTCGTCGAACGAGTTGCGCGGCAATGTGCTGCGCGTGCTGGGTGTGTTGAAGGTCGCGACCGCCGATCAGATCCAGCGGATCGGCGCACCGCACCTGACCTTCCGGCACACGACGAAGCCGACGCTGTCGGAGCGGAAGACGGCCCGCACAGCTGCGCATGCCGGGGCACTCGCCGATCTCCGTAAGCACGGTCTGGTCGAGAACGGCGGCGGCACCAGGGCGGGGGAGATGCTGCGGGACCTGACCGTCAAGGGCCTGGAGGCCGCCTCGTTCGAGCTGGGGCGCCCGGTGTCGGAGATGGGCTCCACTGCGCGCGGCGCTGGCTCCAGTGGTGGCTCTCATTGGATGGCGGTGAACGAGACGGTGATCGCGCTGCTGCGCCCGAAGCCGAATCTGGCCCTGCTCGATGGTGAGCAGGCTGACGCGGCCGCGGCCGCCCAGACTGTCGTCGACGCTCCCGACGGTCTCGGCTCCATCGCCTCGTACGGGACCGAGGTCCCGTTGCCCGCCACCGGAACCTGGAGCGCGCCCGGCCGGGGTGGTGCTCAGGCCGACATGGTGCTGACCGCTCCGCAGGACGGGGTGCCTGTGTTGTTCGTGGAGGTCGACAACTGTCATGAGAGTGCTGAGGAGATCGCCACCAAGCTGGAGAGGTACGCCCGGTTCTTTCAGCGCGTGGTGAAGGACACCGATGGCATGGAGCGGCCGATGTGGCGGACCCGCTGGACGGCCCCCGATGGTCATTACGGTGACGCCCCGCACTCGCCCGTGCTGCTGGTGTTCCATCGCATCGGGGCCCGTTATCCGAACCGGACCGTTCCGCGGCTGCAAGAACTCACCCGCCACCGGTGGGCGGGGAAGCCGCACCGCGATGGGCATCGCCTCTACGACGGGAAGATCCCGGTCATCGCGACCGGACTGCAGTTCCTGCGCGAGCACGGACCCGCCGGCCCGGCGTTCCACCGCTTCGGCCGCAATGGCTTCCAGCCCCTCCTGGACGCGATCGGCAACCCCCGCCGCGACGCCGCCGACGCACGCCGCCGCGAGGAGGGGGCCGTCAAGGCAGCTGCGTACCAGGCCGAACAGCAGCGCCTGGCCGAGCAGAAGGCAGCCGAGCCTGAGTCCCGCCGTCCCGTCTGCGCCTCCTGCGGGGCGAAGTTCACCGACGACCGCTGGCAAGTCTCAGGAGACCCTGGGCAAGCCCTCCTGCGGACTGCTCAGGACAGGCAGCGTGGGAGGCGGGGGCCCTGAGCCGGGCGGGGTCAGGGCCCCCGGCGCGCATTCCGGTGAAGGACGGATTGTGCACGCGTCGGGTGCACAACGTGGCAGTACGCCGACGAGTCACGGGGCTTGGCCCGTCCGTGGTGGCTGCTGCTCCGGAAAACGAGGGTTCGGGTGCGAGAGGTGCTAGATAGGGGGGTCGATGTTCTCGCGGCCCTGGGCGGCGTGCTTGCTCTGCTCGCGGAGCCGGCGGGCCTGGTCCTGAAGGCGTCGGCGCTCGTCCGGGTCGGCCGTGCGCGCGGCGGCCTCCTGCATTTCCTGCGCCTTCTGACGCATCTGCTTGGCACTACCGCCGGGGTCACCTGAAACGCTCATGATTACTCCTCGATGTGGGGGAGCGGGCCGTATCAGCGAAGCAACGCCCCTGGGCTTGCGCATCCGGAACGGTTACACACTGCCATCACTGCAGGCCAGGTCTCTTCCGATCCGGCCCGCGGCTTGTCTCATGGCGCATTCGTCGCAGCGACGACGTGATGCTGTTCCGGTGAATGCCCGCCCCGACTGACTGATGCAATGGCGGCCGTGCCGTCCGCACCGGCCAGGCTCTGTTGCGGCAGGTAATGCGAGGGGGTGAGAGCAGGGTCTGGGTCCGGCAGGGCTGCGCTGGCGTGTCTGAGTGGTCGGCTGCTGCGGCGAGGGTCGCTCGAGGCTGAGGGCCGTGGATGACGACGGGTATGACATCGACGCTGCGCTGCAGGAAGCGTTGGACCGTCTGACCTTGCTGGCGGATGTCGGGGCGGCTCTGGCCGGCCCTCTCGACATCAGGGAGGCACTGCAGCGGGTGTCGCATCTGGTGGTCCTCCACATCGGTGACTGGTGTGCCATCGATCTGCTGGAGCCTGACGGAAGTCTGGAACGCGTCTGCGTCACGCATCACGACCTTGGCAGATGGGCCACCAGCGCGCTGGAGGGCCCGCTTCCCGTGCCGCCGGATGTCGCGACCGGCCCTGTGGCCCGGGTGCCGCGCGGTGCGGGGCCTCTGCTGCTGCACCGCAGCGACTTCCCTCCCGCCCTCGCCGATCCGCTGCGCTCCCGTCAGCTTGAGCTGTTTCGGCAGCTGGATGCCGAAACCGCGATCGTCGCCCCACTGCGTGCCAGAACAGATGTTCTCGGCGCCCTCACGATCGGCCGCATCCGCAGCGACGAGCCGCTCACCGAAACCGACAGCCCTCTTGCCGAGGAACTGGCCCGACGGCTGGCTCTCGCCGTCGACAACGCCCGTCTGTACCGGGAGACGTCCCGCATCGGCGAACGTCTGCAGCGCTCACTTCTGCCCAACCTGTCCGGTCAGGGGCGCGCCGCAGCGCGCGGCCCGCTATGTCCCCCCAGGCAACCGCGCAGGTGGGCGGGGACTGGTACGACAGTTTTCCGCTCCCTCACGGTCAAACAGCTGTGATCATCGGCGATGTGGCGGGCCACGATCTGCGTGCCGCAGTCACAATGAGCCAGTTGCGCAACATGCTCCGGGATCTCTCTGACCGTGAAGAACCTCCCGGCCACATCCTCAACCGCCTCGATACCGCTCACCACCAGCTCTCCCCCGATGTCACCGCCACGTGTCTGTACGGGGTCCTCCATGGCGGCGACGACATGCTGTGGGAATTGCACTACTCCAACGCAGGCCACCTGCCGCCCCTCCTGGTCACGCACGACGGCGACACCCAGTTCCTCGAGGACGGTCATGGACCCCTCCTCGGCGCTCTGCCCGAACTGCCCCGCGACAGCGCCCGTCTGGAGCTGCCCGCCGGTTCCACTCTCGTCCTCTACACCGACGGACTGATCGAACGCCGCGGTGAGCCCGTCGCTCGCGGCATGACGCGGCTGCGCCAGCATGCCGCCGCCATGGCACGCAACCGCTGGAAGACTTCAGCGACTAGCTTCTGACCGGCCTGATCACCCACGCCGCCGATGACATCGCGCTCCTCACCGTCCACTTCCCGGTCCACTAGCCCGCCGCATGACCCGGTGTGCCCGCGCGCTCTTCACCACGGTGAGCTTCTGCCGACGGCCCTGATCCTGCGAGAGACCTTTGGCCAGTGGGCAGCAGGGCACGGGGCCGCCCCGCCGATGCCGTTAGGGGGCCGGGGTGTGGGGGCACCCGTGTGCTCCCGGGCCTCTGCCCATGGGGGAGTGCCCGCAGCCCGAGAGTGAAAGGGAGTGCTGACCGATGACGAAGGCTCGCGACATCATGACGGCGGATACCGAGTGCATCGGCGCTCAGGAGACGGTGCTTGAAGCGGCGAAGAAGATGACTCGGCTGGGCGTCGGGGCACTGCCGATCTGCGGCCTGGATGAAAGGCTCAAGGGCATGCTCACCGACCGGGACATCGTGGTGAAGGTCCTGGGGGCGGGCAAGGACCCGGCCGAGGTGAAGGCCGGTGAGCTGGCCCAGGGCGAGGCGGTCACCATCGGTGCCGACGACGACGCCGAAGAGGTCCTGCGCACCATGAGTGAGCACAAGGTGCGCCGGCTGCCGGTCATCCATGGTCACACGCTGGTCGGCATGGTCGCCCAGGCTGATGTAGCCCGCGCCCTGCCGGACCCGAAGGTCGGCGACCTGCTCCAGGCATTGTCCACCGACTGACCGGGTACGCCGCGGGAGATGCCGCCGGTTCCGCAATGACGCGGCGCAGGGATGGCGTGGCGACGGCCGGAGCCCCGGGTGCCGAGGGTTCGCCCCTACATGTGTGGCTGGCGGTAGTAACGGGCGAACTGCTCTAGGTAGGTGGGTTCGCCGGTCTGCTGGGCAGGGTCGAATTCGGGGGCGTCCTTGATCTGGTCCTTGGTCCGGCTGACGTGGACCGTTTCCGCGGCCGTGTCGATGCGTTCGATGATTCCGGCGGGCAGCAGGACGTGCTTGCCGAAGATCCAGACTCCGGTGTCGACGACGATGTGGGAGGAGCCGACGTCCTCGGAGTGCCTGTCGACCGTGCCGATATGGCCGTCGGTGGCTTCGACCCGGTAGCCGACGAGATCGACCCCCCTCTGATATCCCGCGTCCGGTCGATAGCCCCAGATGTCTTCGGTCATCACAGTGCCTCTCGGTGTGTGTTTCGGCCGATTGCCGCTGAACGTATGTCCTTTGGTTACGGCGTGCCACTCGGCGCCGGTGTTGCTCCTGGCGCGTGCCCGGCGCCGGTCGGCTGCCGATCGAATGGCCGATCCCTGTGCTGTGTCGGTGATCGTGCGCCGTATCCGGACCTTGAGTACTGATGGTCGGTGGGCCCCATCAATCGACATACGAGGTGAGCGTGCCGCGACGCCGGATATCGAGCGTTGCGCAGTGGAATGAGCCGCCGAACGGCGCGTAGTGCAGCATGTTGCACGGGATCGGCTCGAACCCCCACTTCTCGAGTGCGCGCAGCATGTCAGTGTGGTGCTGCTCCGCGATGACCCGTTTCTCGTCGATCATGAGAACGTTCATGTTGAGCCACTTGCCGCACATCGACGTGATCTTGAGCAAGGGCTCCTCGATCGGGTTGGGCTCGGGGGCGAGGAGGATGTCCCACGAGCTCAGGACGTCGGGGAGGTGGTCGACGTCGATGTACTCAGGGTTGACCAGTGCCTTGCCGGGCGAGAGGGGGAGGAACGTCGTGTCGATGTGCATGGGCGTACGGTTGCGGCTCTCGATCTCGTGGATGCGATAGCCCGGTCCGAGATGACGGCGCAGCCAGTCGATACCCATGCGGTTGGTGACGTTGCTCCTCGTAACGAAAAGGTCCCGGCCTGCCCGCACGAAATCCGCTGCGTCGAATACCGGCTCGAACTCGGTGAGGAGGTGGCGCACAGGCTCGTCCGCCTTGGGGATACGGAAATCCGGCTCGTAGAGTGCGTCGGTGAGTTGCGGCTTCGGTGCCGCAGTCCAGCGTGCACCGCGCCGGAAGTAGTCCTTGAGGATCGCTCGGTAGGGGTGGGTCTCGAAATATCGGCACGGCCATGCCATGGGAGTCTCGATGATCTCGTCGCCGATCACGAGCATGCTGTCGCGGGGGCACGCGCTGCAGAATCCGCGTGACGACCAGTCGGCGGTGCCGAAGCGTTGCCTGTGGTCGACCACTTCCGGGCGCCTGACCGTGACGCCGAGGGACTCCAGGAGAGCGATGAACTCATCGAGCTCGTGCTGCGCACGCCGGATCAGCATGCGCGGATACCTGGAGCCGGCGACAAGCCTCTGAAAGCGCGCAGCCCATGGCGGGATGTTGCAGGACACGACCGGATGGTTGGAGGGGATCGTCGCGCCGTCGAGACGCCCGACGATGATCTCCTCGAGCGGATCCCACTCGTTGTGTGAATTTACGGGGGAAACAAGAGGATCCGCCGCGTCAGCTGTGACGGTTGGCGCCGGCATCATGCGCCGGCGCTTCGGGCAGTGGTGTCCGCCGGCGCTGTCAGAATGCTGAGCACTGCTCCTATGCTTGGGGCGTGCAACCCAACTACAGCTGTCGGCGTCCTGCCCGGCGCAGGGCGGTGTGCGGGTCGGCCGGTTGACTGGCACGTACGCGATCGGCCGCGGAGGCTTCCTACTGTTGGTCGCGAGGGGCCCGCACGGTGGAACCGCCGTTGCGTAGTCTCCAGGTCGCAGCTGCTTCCAGCTGGAGCAGGTTGAGTCCCGTCTCGTTGGCGAGTTGCTCGGTGGTCAACTCGTTGGGGTGCTGTCTCATGGCTCTGTCGATCTTCAGTAGCCATAGTTCCTCTTTGACGAAGGGCCGCTCGCGGTACTGCTGCTGCAGGTCGGCGAGGTGAGAGCCGGAGCAGGCGATCAGCAGGCGTTGGCCGTCCTGCTCGGGGTCGGCAGGATGGGCGAACGAGGAGTCACGGACCTCTCCGTAGACCGTCGCACCCGGCTCGACGGCCTGACGGCAAAGATCGCAGAGTTCCGGGAGAGTGAGATCTTCAGGCAGGGGTCCGTCGTCCACGACGGGGCTCCTCTCGACACGGATGGATCAAGGCGGGTGTGCTTACCCTGCGGCGGTCGCCGGTTCGGTCCACGGGGGCGTGCCGCAGACCGTCACGGCCGAAGGCTCATCCGTGTCTCCTGTGCCGCGTGCTTGCTGCCGGTTCGGTGGGTTCAGCGGCCGAGGGCCTGGCGCAGTTGTTGCTTGTTCATCGAGGAGCGTCCTTCGATGTTCTTCTTCTTTGCTTCCTCGTACAGCTGGTCCTTGGTGGGTCCTTGGGATCCGCTGTGGGACCGTTCGCCGCCGCGCTGCGATGCCGACTTCCGGTCCTGCGTGGACGTCTTGCTCGCCGTCTTCGACTCTCCGGATCGTGCGCGTTCCTTGTTGACCGTCCGTGCGGCGATTTCCTTGGCCCGCCCGGTGGAGGCGCCGCGCTTTTCGGCGCCTTCCTTGATGTGTTCGTATTGGCGCTCCCGCTTGGAGCTGGACCCTGCAGGCATGATGTCCTCCACCGATCTTCCCAATCCGCCGAGTCAATTCGGCGTCACCCTTCGCTTGCCCGCAACCCGGCCACGCACCGGAGAAGCGGGGAGCGGGGCGTCGTACTGGTGCACTGAGGGCCTCCCTGCCCGTCACGGGGCCGAGGCCGATATCCGTTGAGGCCAACGAGGCCCGTCCGCGGATGCGCCGCGCGCAGTCGGCTGGACGGTATGTTCGGCGGGGCCCTGGTTGAGCCTCAGGCAGCAGGGTCATGCACAGGCCGCGGACCGGGCCCGCGAGAATCTGCTCCCCGAGAGAGTGTGGACACGGTCGCCTCGGTGCTCGGCCGCTGAGTGGGACCCCCTTTCGGAGCAGCGAGCACTCCTCCTGGCCAGGCGTGACCCCGCCTTCGGTGATTGCCTGGCGAGAGGCAACCACCGAGCAAGGAGTGACCGTGACGCCCAAGGCACCTGACTACACCGTTCCGGGAATGACGAAGCAGGACAGCGCCGCGGTCATCGAACTGCTGCAGATGCGCCTGCACTCACTGAACGATCTGACGCTCACCCTCAAGCACGTCCACTGGAACGTGGTGGGACCGCACTTCATCGCCGTGCACGAGATGATCGACCCGCAGGTCGAGCAGGTCAGGTCGATGACGGACGACCTCGCAGAGCGCATCGCCACACTGGGCGGCGAACCGCAGGGCACTCCCGGCGCGCTCGTCTCCGACCGCACGTGGAACGACTACTCAATCGGCCGCGCCGAGGCCATCGAGCACCTGGGCGCACTCGATCTCGTGTACACGTCGATCATCGAGGATCATCGCGCCGCGATGAAGGCGACCGACGAGTCCGACCCCGTCACACAGGACATGCTCCTCGAGCAGCTCCGCGTACTGGAGCTCTTCCAGTGGTTCGTGCGCGCCCACCTCGAGAGCAGCGGCGGGCGGCTGAGCACGGCCGGCGCGTCGACGGAACGAAACGCCGCTGCGCAGGCCGCCGACGAGGCTCGCGGCCGTCCCTGACAAACCGGCGGGCACTCAGGGCATCGACGACGTCTTGCGCGCATGGCGAAGGACGCCGACGGGATGGAGCGGCCGATATGTCAGCGACGAACTCCTGACCGGCCTGATCACCCACGCCGCCGATCCCCTTGTGCCGGAACAGTGCTCCGGCATCTCAAAAGGACACTGATGACGACGCCGTTTGCGAAGTGGTGCCTGGCGCCTTGGACGGGTTCACCGACGGAAGGCGTTCGGGATGACAAGGTTCAGGGAGCCGGAGTCGCGACAGGGCTGCGGTCGGCGCCTGAGAGTTGGTGCCGTGGCATGCGATGAGGGATTGAACTGATGGCAACAGGCACGGTGAAGTGGTTCAACGCCGACAAGGGCTTCGGCTTCATCCAGCAGGACGACGGCGGCCCGGACGTGTTCGTCCACTTCTCCGCCATCCAGACCACCGGCTTCAAGGAGCTGCTGGAGGGCGACAAGGTCGAATACGACGTCACTCAGGGGCCCAAGGGGCCGCAGGCGGAGCAGGTCCACCGCCTGTAGAGCATTCTTGGCGCCTGGTCCCACCGGCTACCCGCTGAGACCGGGCGCCCGAGCCGATTCGTCAACAGCGTTCAGCTGCCTGCCGGGGCCTTCTCCGGTATCAGTCCTCCCTGGGTATCCAGGCCCGGTCCTCCCTGGGTATCCAGGGCCCGGATCTCCAAGCCCACGATCGGCGTACCAGGCTCGATGCGGCCGTTGTCGACCAGCTATTTCTGCACGACCGCGGTGACATCACCCGAGCCGCGTCGACCATGGCCTTGAACTCGCGGGCGTCGAAGCCCTCTTCACCGGATCCGGGGCCGCCACGGTTGTCCGCGTAGGTGCCTTCCTCGGTGCCGTCCCGCCGCTGCACGCGGGAGCGGGCCTCCTGCCAGTGCTCGGCGCAGAGTTGCGCCGCGCACGAGGTCATGCGCACGCGCTGCTCGGGCACCACGGTGTTGGTGCTGTGGTAGGCCCGTCAATCGGCATCAACGCCGCAGCGTGCGCCGCCTTCGGCCTTCTCGCCCTGCTCGTCGTGCGCCCCACAGGCCCCGGACCGTCGCCGTACCCGGCCGCGCCTCACTGCACCACGCCCTGGTAGACCGTCGACTCCGGCTCTTGTGGCTGGCAAGTGTCGCGGCCTGAATCTGGGCCGGGAGCATGTTCTCCGCTCTGCCCATGCTCATGGTCGCCCGCGGCTTGTGCGCCGCCGCCTACGGCTGGACTCAAGCCGTAGGCGCGGGCGTCGTCCTCGCGGTACCACCGCCGATCACGAGATGGCTCAGCCGCCGCGCAGCACACGGCCCCTGCTCGCGCCCTTTGCCGCGAGCTCGGTCATCCTCGGCGCAGGGGTGGCGGCCGCCGGTTTCGCATCCACGGGCCTTGGCTACATGGTGACCATCATCGTCCCCGGTGAAGGCATCCTCTTCATCGCGGCCGGCAAATTCCTGACGACCATCGCTCCCGCACACGCCCGAGGCCTCTACAACGGCGACTGGGGCAGCACACTGGCCGTCGCGGTCATCGTCGTGGGCTCAATGAGCACAGGTCACGTTGGCCGATGACGAGCAATCTGTGCCATCGCGGGATCGTCGGCGGTCACGGCAGTGAAGGCAGTTGAGTCCGTGTCAGGGCTGGTCGATTTCCGGGCTCGCGGGCGGGCGAGACCATCGAGAACGGTGACATGCTTTACTCCGGCTCCGCCTCGTGCGTGGCGGATCGGGCCAGCTCGGTAATGAGGTGCTCAAGCGCGACGGTGGCGATGGTGCCGGTGGCGGCGACTTCGGGCACGATGTCGCAGGCGGAGCGGCGCAGTTCGAGCCATCCGAGGAAAGCGGCGTACGCGGCGACTGCCTGGCGCCGGGCTGAGGCGGGGGCCAGGCCCAGGTCGGTGTAGAGGTCAGTGAGGTAGCCGACCCGCCGCTCGGTGACCCGGCGCAGGACCGGGGCGACGCCAGGGTGATCGGCATGGGCGACGATCGCGGGCTCCAGGCCGTTGATGCTTTCCGGCCCCAGCGCGGTGGTGAACAGGGCTGTCAGCCGCTGCCTGGGATCGGCGATGTCACCCAGCTCCGAGATCAGGGCTGTGGTGGTGTCCTGCTCCCACATTTCCAGCGCGGCCGTCAGCAGTGCATCGCGATCCCTGAAGTGCCAGTAAAAGCTGCCCCGGCTTGCCCCCAGCTCGCTCGCGAGCGCGTTGACCGATACTCCGGCGACTCCGCCGCGTGCCATCGCGCGCAGCGCCGCGGTCGACCAGTCCTGGGGGGTGAGGTGCCTCCTAGCCATGTCCGTACAGTACTGTATGGTCGTCCCATACAGGGCTGTATGGAATGGCTGGGGGAGCAGTATGACGCTGACGAAACTCGCCGGTGGGACGGCCGCAGTCGGCCTCGGCGCGGTTGCGGCACTGCACGGGATCTGGACCTTCTCTCCCTGGCCACTGGCCAGCCGTGCCGAGTTCGCCCGTACGGTCGTTGGAGTCGCTGAAGCCGACCTGCCCACACCGGAGTTGACGGCCGCAGTCGCGGTGGCGCTCGGGGCAGCGTCCTGTGTGGTCGCAGCCCAGGCCGACTTGTTCCCGCAGGTGCGGCCACGTCGATTGGTGCGCCAGTGCGTGTGGGGCGTATCAGGCGTGCTGCTTCTGCGAGGTGCGGCTGGCCTGGTTTCCTCCGCTCTGACCAGCCGACCGACAGATTTCACCCGCTGGGACCTGGCGCTGTACTCCCCGCTGTGTCTGGCACTCGGGGGGCTGACGGCGCACGTAGCCGCCTCCACTCGTGCCCCTCGCCGCCCAGACCGGCGCCACGTCACCAGGAGACTCAAGAACCGTGAGAACCAAGGAAGCTGACAATGACCCGGTTGATTCCCCGACTGGTGATCTTACTGACCGCAATGCACTTCGCGGTCGCTCTGATCGCCTCTACTACCTACGGTGACGTGGCCCGCGACGGATTCTGGAGCGCTGTTCCCGGAGAGCCCCAGCGCGAGTACGAGATGTGGTTCTTCCTCGCGGGGTTCGGCCTCCTCGCCTTGGGCACACTCAGCCAACGTATCGTTCGTGACACCGGCAGGCTCCCGGCACAGCTGGGCTGGTATCTGCTCGCCATCGGTGTGCCGCTGCAGATCCTCTATCCCGTCTCCGGCGCACCCGGACTGATCGTGCTCGGAGTGCTGGCCCTGATCGCGGCCCGGCGGGACAGCGCGGGGGAGGGCCGTCGGACACCCGTTCCGACAACTACCGACCGTCACCAGCGCTCATGATCAACCGGATCTGCTCGGACAGTGCTCATGATCCGCCGACACTGCTCACGAAATCGCGGATCCTGCAACCACCCCAAGGCCTGAAGCCGACACGATGACTCAGCCAGCCTGCCGGTAACCCGCTGCGGCGACGGCGCAGGGCGGTGTACCGGCGCGGCCGCGGTCCAGCGAGCGCCGCATACGTACCGTCCAGGTCTCGCTGGTTCTGGATCAGGTCATGCGGGTACGTCCGGTGCGCAACACCTCGAAGTAGTAAAATGTTTGTTCGATTTTCTGTGCCACCCGGACGCGTGCCAGTCCTGCCAGACCGACCGTGAGTGTCCTGTGTCATCGAACCTTGATCATTGCCACCGAACCTTGATGATCATTAGGTTTGTGCTATCGAAGTTCGAGTGGCACGGGGTGCCCGTGTGTCGGGGGTGATGGGGAAGCTCGCGGGTGCGTGCGCGGATCCGGCTGTTGGAGCGTTTGACCTTGGCTCCTTTGAAGGCGGCGTCCGGGTGCGACCGCTCCGATCCTACTGGGACGTCCGGTTCGAGCAGGTGACTGCGGGCCGGGACCAGCGACGCGCGTGCCGCCGTTGCCGCAGGATGTCAGAAAGTGAGCAGACAGATGCAACCGACGTTCGTACTGGTTCACGGAGCCTTTTCGAACTCCTTCTCATTCGCACCACTCCAGGCCGAGCTTGGCCTCCTCGGACACCGCTCGGTCGCCGTCGACCTGCCTGGCCATGGATTCCAAGCGACCTACACGCGCGCCTACCAGACCCCACAAGATCTCGAAGGGCTCGCTACGGCACCCGGCTCGATCAAGGGCGTCACGCTCGCCGACAATGCGGCGCACCTGATCGGGACCCTCGAAAGGGCCAAGCAGAACGGGCCGGTGATCCTCGTCTCCCACAGCCGCGGCGGCATCACGGCCACCGCGGCAGCCAACGCACGGCCGGACCTGATCGACCGCATCGTCTACGTCTCGTCTTGGTGCCCTGTCGATCTCGACGTCAACGACTACTACGCCGAGCCGGAGATGGCCACGGTCGACGCCGCTTCCCTGGGCCTGGCGCTGGCCGGGAACCCGGCCGAACTCGGTCTGCTCCGCGTCAACTTCCGCACCGCGGACCCGGACGCCCTCGCGGCCTTCAAGGCGGCCTTCCTCGCTGACGTCACCGACGAGGAGTTCCTGACCTTCCTGAACACCTTCCAGCCCGACGAGAACCTGGACGTCGGCACCTCCACCGACCGGGCACAGGCCGAAACCTGGGGCCGCATCCCGAAGACCTACGTCCGCCTGGCCGACGACACGAGCCTGCCGCTCGCCATACAGGACCGGTTGATCCGCGAGGGCGACGCGCTGAGGCCGGACAACCCGTACGACGTCCGCACCCTTGACGGCAGCCACCTGAAGTGGCTGGTCGACCCGGCACCAGCGGCCCGAGTCCTGGGTGAACTCGCCGCACTGGCGGGATAGCCGGGGGCAGGAAGAGCACGGCCCGATGGCGACATCAAGGCCACGGCGGACCACTCCATGCCGCCGTGGCCGGCCGAAACCTCGATGACACACGCTCAAGGTTCAGTGTCAGGACAGTGAGCTGGGAAACCTCGGCCCCCCACGCACCTGACTGTTCTCATCCAATCAGGTCGTTTCTCGGCGAACCCAGACGTTTGCGGTCATCTCAGCGAAAGTAGTCCGCGCCAGGGGGCTGGGATGGATGCCTCCCTACGCTTCGGCGGCGAACGCCTCGGCCGTGACATCTTGCTCGAGCTCGACCAGCTCATGCCCATAGACGCTTGGCGCCGAGACCCTAACGATCAGGCAGAACCGATCGACGGACGGCAGGGTATTCACCAGCTCCTGATGGTGGTGTTTGAGAAAGTGCACCGCCGCGCGATTCGTGTTCGCCACCTGGCCACAGATGAGGAACACCGGGCTGCTCGCACCCCGGGGCGTGAACTTGGCGACGACTGCGTACTCCCGCTCGCCACGCACCCACAAGAACTCGCGGCCCCCGACCACAAGCCCAAACGCGTCGGGGCCATCGCTGAAAGGCCGGAACATGACACCAGGCAGGTTATGCGCGAGGTGCCCTGCAGAACGCTCGTTGGCTTCTGGCCCACCGATGCAAAACTCGGTGCGATTTCCATTGCTGCCACGGATCTCGGTGACCGCTTCGAACGTGATCTGTCCGCGCATCTGGTCCACGAGGGCTGCCGCCTCGAGCAAAGCGTAAACATCGTAGCGAGACGTTACCCAAGGCGAGTCGTGACGATGACTCAAGATGATCAGGCAAGTCTGACCTGGGCTGATACCGAAGAACGCCCCCTGGCGCCGCCATACACGCGCTAACCTGGCACGCTGCCATGACCACACAGACGTGCCACTGATGACGCTGGTGATCAGTCCGATCAGGATGTTCGCAACAACCGACGACATCTGCTCCCCCCTTGCCCCTGAGGCTACTGACCACCGGGCCGCCCTCGCCATAGCCCCACCTTGCGCAACCACGGCGCAAGCTGCGCAAAGCCCATCGATTGGTTGCGTCCAGAGAAGTGGTGTACGGGTTCGACCTGATCCGGGGGTTTGCTCCCACGTCGGGGTGACGCCCGCATAGATGAACGGGCACCGGCTGATCTTCGAGACGTCGAGTCACGAAGGACATCAGCACGATGACCGCACCCGACAGTCTGCCCCTGCATGCGCTTGCGGAGGACAACCTTGCCGTGGCGAGTCCCGATCTGCTGCGCGCGATGGTCAAGACGTTCGCCGACGCCCTCATGTCCGCCGAGGCCGATGCCCTCTGCAAGGCCGAGTACGGGCAGGTCAGTGACGAGCGAGTCAACCACCGCAACGGATATCGCCCTCGCGAGTGGGACACCCGCGCAGGCACCGTCGAACTCGCCGTTCCCAAGCTGCGTCAGGGCAGCTACTTCCCGCACTGGCTGCTGGAGCGTCGCCGCCGGGCCGAGCAGGCCCTCATCAGCGTGGTCGCAACCGCCTACCTGCTCGGCGTCTCCACCCGCCGAGTGGAAAAGCTCGCCGAGAGCCTGGGTGTCACCCAGCTGTCGAAGTCCCAGGTCAGCGCAATGGCCAAGCACCTGGACGAACATGTCGCCGCGTTCCGCAACCGGCCCCTGGACGCCGGCCCCTACGCCTTCGTCTGGGTCGATGCCCTGACCCAGAAGGTCCGCGAGGGCGGCCGCATCATCAACGTCCACGCACTGATCGCAATCGGCGTCAACGCCGACGGCCACCGCGAGATCCTCGGCCTGGACGTGGCCACCGCCGAGGACGGCGCCGGCCGGCTCGCCGTCCTGCGCTCCCTGATCGCCCGCGGCCTGTCCGGCGTCCAACTGGTCATCTCCGACGCCCACATGGGCCTGGTCAACGCGATCGACGAGTTCTACGATCTTCGCCGGGACTTTCCTGCTTCCGTAGACGACTCGGTTCTCCGGCAGTTCGGCGATGTGCACGAGAGAGCAATTGAGAACGTGCGCGGGATGGCACGCCGATCCTGCGGTCGGCGCGGCACGGGGCGCATCCATGGATCAATCTGTTCTTCCGGGCTGACGAGATCGTCTCCAAGCAGCGGATCACGTGGCGACGTTACGCCTACTCGCTCGTCGTCTGGTTGAACTTCCTGGACCAGCGGGGACGGCTCTGGTTCGAGGCTAGTACACGCGACTACACGTACTTCAAGCACTGGCGGATGGCGGATTCCCGAAACTGGAGGCGGGTGGAGGGGACGTCGTTCGACACCGACCGTGCTGGGCTGAAGAGGTTCTATGCGTGGGCCTCCAGCGAGTATGAGGTCTTCAATCCGATCCCGTCGCAGTCCGTTCAGTCGTGCGCCCAGGGGTCAGGGCGTCGGGTTCTTGCGTCCTGCGGGAACTCCTCGACGTCAGGTGAAGTGGCTTCTGCGGAAGGCTTTCGAGCAGTGGCGGGACGTGGGGCTGAGGGGGTACGGGTTCGATGGCCTCCGCCCGGAGAGCTGGCACGGGTTCAATGAGGACCGCAACACCGCCTTCGTCGAGGGGCTGTGGGGGACGGGGCTTGCGGCTGGAGGAGTGGGCGAGCGTCCTGGACGTCGAGCTGCCGGCGGCCCACGTGGACGGCCGGTACCCGAAGGCGCGCTGGCGAAGGCGTGTGCCAAGGGTCGACGTTGTGGACGTAAACGCAGAGCGGGCTGGAGCCGCTCGCGGTCTGGTTGAGCGACGACGGCATGCCGCACCAAGCCCACTGCTGGGAGAATACGTTCGCCACCGCCGCCTCCAGAGTCGCTCGCCGTGGACGCCGTCGCACTCAACGCGATGGCGGCCGCCCTGTTCCACCGAGTCAGCACCCAGGTGTCCTAGCCGGCCCGATGGCGGCTTGTTCCCAGGCTCCGCCGAACTGAGCAGCCCTGCACGCCCGCTGGCGTCCGTTGCTGGCCCCCATGAGGCCCCGGCCGGGGCAGCGAGTCATCGCTCCGGCCTGGTCCCCGCCGTCCGGTCGTCGAGACCGAGGCCGAGGTCGTGCAGCGCGGCGACCACCAGGGTCTCCGGAAGTAAGGATCCTGATCGCGAGCTCTCGAAGTCGTGGGACGTAGCGGGGGAAGCTCGGCGCTCTCTCCCACGGCGAGCAGGTCAGGCAGCGCTGCTGTGTCCAGACCCGCCTTGCTGGCAAGCTCATCCGCCGGAGTAGGCGCATCCGGAAGATGGTTCTGCCCGCCCCGGCTTCCTCGGCACCACACCTACGTCGATGGCCTTCGCGCCGATCCCGTGTGCTTCTTGATCCGGAACAAAGGATCAGGCGAAGGTCGCCCTGACGTGCCGCCAATACTCAGCCAGGACAACACCGACGACAGGCCTTGGGTAGTCACGGGTTATGGGGACGAGCTAAGGACGGACGCAGGCTGGTTCGCTCTGGGCGACCGCTCGTCGGGTTGAACCCTCAGAACCGACAACTTCTAGACCGACACGGGACTTGACCAATGAACGGGGCGCCTGGCGGGGCTTGGGCTCCGGCTTGTCGGCCGCCTTGCGGGTGGTCTTCCTGCGCGGAGCCGCAGGTGCCTTGCGTGTCGTGGAGCGGCGCCGGGCTGCTGTCTTCTCCTGTGCGGGCGCGTTGGTGCTGTCCGTCTGCTGCGCTTCGACGGCCGGTGCTGGTGCGGGAATCGGGGCAGGCGTGGTGTCGGTGGCAGGTTCACCGAGGGTGGCTTGCGCGGTGGTGTCGGTGGGCTCTTCGGTCGAGGTGCGGGGCTGCGGGAGCATGGTGTCGGCGAGTGTGCTCAGTGCTGTCAGGGCGTCGCGTACGGACTCCAGCCGCTCGGTCACCTGGGCCAGTTCCTTCTCCAGCGACTGCTGGTGCGCCTCTAGTTTGGGAAGCTCGTCCTGCAGCGTGCGGTTGTGGTGGCGATGCTGGTGGTGCTGGTCATGGTCGCTCCCGATGAGGTGGGGCTGATGAGCGACGGGGTGATCGTTGTGATGCAGGGTGCGGCGCACGTTGGTTTGCGGCACAGTTGCTGCAGTTGGTGTGATCGGAAGCGTCCGACCGTCGGGCTGGGCTCGTTCTGGCAGCTCAGGTGCTTGTGCGGGGTGGATCAGCGGCGCAGTGACGCGATCAGTGCACCGCGGGCTGTCGCTGTGCGGATGGCGCGGTAGTGCAGTCGCGGGTAGCCCGAGTAACGCCAGGGAAGGGCACCGACGTATCCGTCTACGTGGCGGAACTGCGCGAGTGCTTCCCGGTGCCGCCCCTGTTGGTGCAGGCAGTAGGCGAGAAGGTGGCGTACTTCCGCCAGGCGTGGGTGGTCGCCGGCCGCGGCAACGTCCTCCAGAGCGGCGTCGACCATGGCGCGGACTTCCGGTGATCGGTAGCCGTTCGCGGCGGTCCCTCGAACGACGGTTTCGTACCAGGCGAGCAGGGGCAGGGCGGCCAACAGGCTGCCCCTGGGCGCGTCGGCGGCAGCCTTCTGCGCAAATTCGCGCGCCAGCTCGTCCGAGCCGCACCACTTGGCACTCCAGTACTGCAACGCGTGGAAGTGGGCCGCGTAGTGATGCGGTGCCCGGACGGTGACGGCGGCCCACAACTCGCGCATCTGGTCGTGGCGGTAGCCCAGACCGAGTGCTGTATGGATCTCGGCGATGTACGGGATGGGGTCGCCCGGATCGAGCGCGGCGGCCGCGGCTATCTCCTCGCGGGAGGTGATCAGTTGCCGGTGGAAGTCCCGGAGTCTGCGGGCAGGGGTGTGGCGCGCGAGGGCGGCACCGCGCAGCTTCCACGCGTACCTGATCCGGGAGCGTGCTTTGAGGAGGGCCACATCCGGGTCGGCGGGGCTGGCGGCGTGCCAGGACCGAAGCCAACGGCCCTTGGTCCATCCGGTGAGGGAGGACAGATGCTCGGTGTAGAGGGCACGTCGTTCCCAGTCCTGCCCCGCCTCGGCGAGGAGTGCCGCGGCAGGTCTCCAGGCACCGAACGAGGCGGCGACGAGCGCGCGCCGCAGCGCGGGGTCGGCACCGGCGAGCTTCCATCTCGGAAGCCGCAGGGGGAGGAGCTGGAACCAGAGCAAGGTTCCGCCCAGGAGCATGCCAACGGCGATGTCACCCAGCACGTCGAAAATTCCGTTCCGGTGTGAAGAGAGAGGGAGGAGGCGCGTTCCGCCGGGAAATGGCCGGAGCCTCGGCGTGGGGGGAGTTGCGCACGGCGAGTGTGGAGTATGCCCGACTGTTGATCAGCGCAGCAACGGCGGCCCGTCCTCGAGGCGCCACGCAGGCGAGGAGGCGGTGCCACATTGCCTGTCTGTCGGTGGGCGAGATGGCGACATTCGCGGGACCGGCGGGCGGGGTGATGGTGACGAACCGCCTATGACGCGCATTACTACATGCGCAGCGCTGGGGTTGGTCGCGGTGCGTAATTCGGAGCGGCCGAGTCCGCTCGCGGTGGTGGGCGGAGCCGGATAGAGAGTGCCGCCGTCTGTCGAACGCGCCCCTTTCAGTAGGGGGAGTTGTGCAAATTGGTCACTGCTTGGAGGCTGCTGCCTCGCCGTCTTGCTGAGGTGATGCACCGTCACTCTGGGTGTCGACGGGGAAGGTGGGGTGGGAAGTGCGCGATTCCGGCATGTGGCGGTATCTCGGGGGTCTGGATCAGCCGGCCATGTCCTGTCGCGGGGTCAGGCTTATTGACGTTCCGGGGTGTTACGCGTTTACTCACGGGACTTTTGAAGATCTTGTGACTCTGGGGTGGGGACTGTGGGGTTGTGGTGGGGGCGGTCCGTCCCGGGGCGTGTGCGTCGGAGAGGGGCGGTCGTGGGCTGCGTGTCTCTCGTGGCTGGCCTGTTGGCGCCGTCGGCAGCTGCAGCCGCCGCGGGCGAGCGTGCTGGTGTGCCGGAGCAGCCGGCTGTTGCGGGGGAGGAGGCGGCGATTGCACAGGCTGCGGTTTCGGGGGAGCCGGTGGAGGTGGTCGCGGAGCGGAGCGCGTATTCGACCACGATGGCGAATCCGGACGGGACGTTCACGCTGACCCAGTCGGCGGTGCCGCAGCGGGTGAAGGCTGCGGACGGTTCGTGGGGTGCGGTGGATGCGACGCTCGAGCGGCGGGCGGACGGCACGGTCGGCCCAAGGGCCGCGGTGGTCGATCTCGCCTTCTCCGGAGGCGGCGGCAAGGGCGACGATCTGGTGCGCCTGGCCGTCGGCGGGTCGTCGATGACGCTGGCCTGGCCGGGAACGCTGCCTACCCCGACGCTCGTGGGCCCGACCGCCACTTACCCCGAGGTCTTTGACGGTGTCGACCTGAAGCTGACGGCGACGGCGGAGGGCTACCGCGAGGTGCTCGTGGTGAAGTCCGCCGAGGCAGCCGCCAACCCCGACCTGGAGCAGGTCCGGCTCGCCGTTTCCTCGGAGGGCTTGGAAGTCGCTCCCGGGCCCGGTGGCGGTCTGCAGGCGCTGGACGGGCATGGGAATCCGGTGTTCAAGGGCCCGGCCGGGCAGATGTGGGACTCCGCGGGCGACGACAGCCCGGCTGGTGTGGAGCCGCAGTTGCTGCGCCCGGGTGCGGCTGGCGACGGGGAGCCGGCAGACGGCGGAGACCTGCCCGGCGAGGACCTGGCGCACCCGGGCGAGGGGGACAACAGCGCGATCCTTCCGGTCCAGGTGGCCGATGGCGCGGTGACAGTGGAGCCGGACCTGTCCTTGCTACGCGGCCAGGAGACGGTCTACCCGGTCTACATCGACCCGCCAGTGGGTCTGGGCGTCTCGGAACGCACGGTGATCTCCTCGGACGGGGACAAATTCTGGCAGTTCAACGGCGACTACGGTGTGGGCAAGTGCGGGTATGCGGACGGCTACACCTGCGGTGACGGCTACGTGAACCGGATGCTGTTCGAGTTCGCGCCCACCAAACTGGCCGGGAAGCACGTCCTGGACGCAACCTTCCGCGCCTATGAGACATGGTCCTTCAACTGCACCCCGTACGCGATCGATCTGGAACGCACGGACAACATCTCCGAGTCGACTCGCTGGCCCGGACCCAAGCAACTCGACCAGATGGGGGACCGGCTGGTCTCCGCTGGCCGGGGTACCCACTGTGACCCCGATCAGCCCGATTCGTGGATCGAATTCAACGACAACCCGGCCGAGGGGGACGAGAACCTCGCCTCCACGGTGCGTGCGTTCGCCGACGGCAAGATCTCGCGGATGACGTTCATGCTGCGCGCGAAGGACGAGAGCGAGCCGCGCGCGTGGAAGCGGTTCGACGACAATGCCGAATTGAAGGTCAACTACCTGCACAAGCCCGGGACGCCGACCGAGGTCGGTTTGATCCCCGGGAGCGGTGCGACAGGCCTGTGCAACAAGACGGAGTCGACGCCGCTGATCGTCACCCGCACGGATCCGAAGGTCCTCGCCCGGGTCCAGACGCTGGTCCAGCCGAAGGCGGATGAGGAGGTCGCCGCTCTGCAGGCCGAGTTCGAAATCGAGAGGAAGAACGGCACCTCCTGGCTGAAGCAGATGTCTGACTACCGGCCCCAACCCGGCTGGGACACGGACGGCACCCTCGAAGGCATGCGCACGCCCGCGCTCACTGACGGGACGCTGTACCGGTACAAGGCACGCACCCAGTCGCACTGGGCCTACGGAGGCAAGTCGGGCGACTTGTTCTCCCCGTACTCCGCCTGGTGCTACTTCAAGGTTGATTCGGAAGCGCCGGAGGCACCGCAGATCACCAGCGACGGGCCGTACGAGCTGTGCACTGCCGAAGCGTGCAACGCACAGGGCGGCCCGGGCGAAGCAGGCAGTTTCATGTTCAAGCCCAATGCCGCCGACAGCGACGTGACTGGCTACCGATACCGTCTGTTGACCGAGTCAGCGGCTCAGACGAAGGTGACCGACGCCGGGCAGCCTGAGCAGGGTGAGGCGCCGGGGGAGGCCAAGGTCAATAACGTGACTCCGTCGCTGCCCGGTATCCAGGTACTCATCGTCGAGGCCCGTGACGTGCGCCAGCGCTGGGGCACTGCGGCGGAGTTCCGCTTCAAGACAGCTCTGGGGGAGGCGGAGACGGGGCGCTGGCGGTTCGACGACGCTCCCACCGGCTCCAGGACAGCGAAGGACACCGCCACCGAGGGCACCACACGCCACGACGCCATCCTCCACACCGATGGTGCCGGCTGGTCGGCGCAGGGACGCCGCGGCGACACGGACCAGGCGCTGTGGCTGGACAGCACCGATCCCGCCCAGCAGACCGGCTACGCGGCCACCACTGCGGCACCGGTGAACACGGCCGACTCCTTCACCGTCTCCACCTGGGTGCACCAGACGGCCGCGTCGTCGACAGGTGTGGTGCTGTCCCAGCCGGGCAGCAAGTCGTCCGCGTTCGCCCTGTACTTCTCCACTTCGTCGAAGGCGTGGGTGTTCAACCGGGCGGACAAGGACCAGGACACTCCGGTGTTCGCGCGCTCCGTCTCCACTCAGACCGGTCCGCCCTTGCGGGTGTGGACGCATCTGGCCGGTGTGTTCGACACGAAGGGCGATACGGACAAGAAGAACGACACGCTGCAGCTGTTCGTCAACGGGCGCCCGCAGCAGGAGGTCGTGCTTTCCACGGTGTCGTCTGCGTATGAGCCGTGGACTGCGAGCGGTGGGCTGCAGTTCGGCCGTTCGGTGCGGGCGGGTGCCGGTGGCGAGTACTTCCACGGCCTCATCGATGAAACCGCCGTGTGGCAGCGCGTTCTTACTGCGGACGAGATCGCGGGCGAGGCCCAGCTCATTGGCAGCGACACTCCGACAAACGATCTGGTCGGCTCCTGGGATGCGGCAGGTTCGACCGGCACGGTGCTGCGTGAGACGTCCCCGTACTACAAGCAGGGTTTGCAGTTGTCGGGCGGAGCCACCCTGCCCGCGGATCAGGATGCCCTCGTGCTCAACGGAACCACCGCATACGCCGCCACTCCCGGTCCGTTGATCGATGAGACCGGCTCGTTCACCGTCTCGGCCCGCGTCCGGCTTGACCCGGGTCTACTGGAGAGCAAACCGGTCGGCTATCAGGGCCAGGTGGCGGGGCAGCGCCTGGGCGGCGAGTCGTCGTGGGCCCTGTGGGTGGTCAAGGTCGCCGAGGGCCAAGACGGCGAGCCGGGCGCCTATGCATGGAAGTTCACCCGCACCGCGGTTGACGGGACCGGTAGGCCGGTTCAGCAGGCTCAGGTGGCGCAGATGGACAGCTTCGCCGAACTGGGCACCTGGGCGGACATCACCGGCATCTTCGACGCCCAGCAATCCTGGGACTGGACCGACGCCACCGACCCGAACAGGGTTGAAGTCCGCTACGGCCAGCTCCGTTTCCACGTGGGACCTGCGGAAGTGGACGCCGGAACGACGAATCGTTTTACGGCCGCCCAGCACGGCAATGGCGAGATGGCTGTCGGACGGGGCGCCACGGCAGGCGGGACTGGTCATCACCTCCCGGGCGATCTGCAGCAACTGCGGCTCTGGACCGGCGCGATGACCCCGGAACAGGTCGACTCACAGGTTCTCCATTCTGAAGCCCTTTCCGCGCTGTAGCGCCTCCGGTTGCCCAGCCCAATAGGGCTGGGCAACCGGAACCGAACCCCCATTCCCCGTGCGCCCCGTAGCCACCCGAGGGCCTCGACCAGCGCCGTACCCGCCCGCCCAGGCGGGACGGCCCGGCCAAGAAGCGGACATGACTGTGCCTTCGATACCGCGGCTCCGCGCCGCTCACCGCCCCAAGAGGGGTTGGACACGCCGCATCGCGGCGCTGACCGGGCTCGCGTTGCTGCCCGGTCTGCTCACTCCTGTTGCGTTCGCCGCGGACGGCCCGGATCCGTTGGGCAGGCCGAAGGTGAATCATCGCCCGGACAAGGTCTCTGACCTCACGATCACGCCGGACCCCAAGGCGGCGGCACGCTCGAGGAAGGCCGAGGCGGCTGAACGGGCTGCCGTGGCGCGGGCGGCCAAGGACCAGGCACGAACAGTCACCTGGCCCACCACCGGCCAGGCCACCCTCACCATGAAGGACGGCACGGAGACTGCTACCGGGGCCCCTGGACGGCTGCCGATCACTTTTGCCGCCCCCGCTCCTCTCCAGGGCAAGAAGACCAAGCCGAAGACCGCTGCCAACATCACCACCCGCGTCCTGGATCGGAAGCAGACGGCTGCTCTCGGTATCAAGGGCGTGGCCCTTGCCGTAACTGGCCCTGCTGCCGGTGGCAGCGCTCGTATGGGTATCGACTACTCTGCCTTTGCTTCCGCTTACGGCGGTGACTGGGCCGGCCGTCTTGAGCTGCGCCGGCTGCCTGCCTGCGCGCTGACTGAGTCCGCGAAGGCATCATGTCGCGCAGGCAAGGCTGTGCCGTTCACCAACGAACGCAAAGACGAGAGACTCACCAGCGAGCTGACCTTCGCCCCGGCTGCAGAATCCGCGCGCGACCGGGAGGCGAAGACCGCCGTCCCATCGGGGCAGACGATGGTGCTTGCGCTGGCGGCCGGTACCAAGTCCGGCGGCGGCAACTACAAGGCCACCCCGCTCGCCTCGTCCTCGAGCTGGGAAGCTGGGGGCTCCGCCGGCACCTTCACCTGGTCCTACCCCTTGCGCGCCCCCGCGACAGCGGCCGGCCCCAAGCCCGGCCTGAGCATCTCCTACAACTCCGGCAGCATCGACGGCCGCACCGCCACGACGAACAACCAGGGCAGCCAGGTCGGCGAGGGATTCGACCTCGCCTCCTCCTACGTCGAGCGTAAGTACGGCGACTGCGATGATGACGGCCAAACAGACAAGCACGATCTGTGCTGGAAGTACGACAACGCCTCCCTCGTCCTGAACGGTCAGTCCACCGAACTGGTCAAAGACGACACCACAAATCAGTGGCGCCTGAAGAACGACAACGATTCCAAGGTCATCCACACCACAGGTGCCGGCAACGGGGACGACGACGGTGAGTACTGGACCGTCATCACCGGCGATGGCACCCACTACGTGTTCGGCAAGCACAAGCTTCCCGGCTGGCGCTCCGACAACCCCGCAACCACCGGCACTGACCCGGATCCCACCACCGACTCCACCTGGCTCGTCCCCGTCTTCGGCGACGACGCTGGTGAACCCGGCTACAGCAAGGGCGGCACGTTCGCCGACCGCTCCGCCGTGCAGGCCTGGCGGTGGAACCTCGACTACGTCGTCGACACCCGCGGCAACGCCATGTCGTACTACTACGGCAAGGAGACCAACTACTACGCGAAGAACGGCGCCGCCGCTCCCAACAGCGCCTATACGCGCGGCGGCTACCTCAAGCGCATCGAGTACGGGCAGCGCTCCACGAGCCTGTTCACCACCCCGGCCGGACAGAAGCTGACGTTCCTCTACTCCCAGCGCTGCACCGCCGCCGACTGCACCTCGCTGACCGAGGACACGCGCGACAACTGGCCCGACGTTCCCTTCGACACCATCTGCACCTCGACGGCCGACTGCTCGGCCAACGTCGGCCCCACCTTTTTCACCCGCTACCGCCTGACCACGGTCCACACCTACGCCTGGGACGCAGCAGCAGCAACTCCGGCCCATACGCCGGTCGACACCTGGACACTGAAACACCAGTATCTGGACCCTGGTGACACCGGCGACAGCGGCGACGAGTCCCTGTGGCTGGACGAGATCAAGCACACCGGCAGGCTCGGCGCCGACCTCTCGCTCGAGCCGGTGAGATTCACACACGAGATGCGGATGAACCGCGTCGACGACCCGGCTGACAACATCCTGTCCCTTGAGCGGCCGCGCCTGCGCCAGATTGTTTCCGAGACCGGCGCGCGGACAGAAGTCGACTACATGCCGGAAGACTGCATCGCCGGCCAGACCATGCCCAAGGTCGACGAGAACACCCGCCGCTGCTACCCCGTCTATTGGTCGCCCAACGGGGAAGAGGTCCCGATTCTCGACTGGTTCCAGAAGTATCCCGTCAGCGGAGTCCGGACCTATGACGAGAAGGGCGGCTCCGACGCGGTCGCCCACACTTACCAGTACTCCGGCGGCGGCGCCTGGCACTACAACGACGACCCGTTCACCCCGGAGAAAGAGCGCACCTGGTCCAGCTGGCGCGGCTACGAAAAGGTTACCCACCTCACCGGCAACACCGGCTACCCCGACCGCCCGCAACTGAAGACCGTCAACATCTACATGCGCGGCATGCACGGTGACCGCGTCCTGGGCGCCGACGGCAAGACACCGGACAAGGACAAGCGCACGACGGTCTCAGTCACCGGAATCACCGCCCCAGAGACCACAGACCACGACCAGTACGCAGGCTCGGTCCGCGAGAGCGCGACCTACAACGGCGCGGCAGAGGTCAGCGGAACCTACACCAACTACTGGTCGAAGAAGACCGCCACCCAGCACAAGTCCTATGCGGACACTGAGGCCTACATGGTCCGGCCCGCGACAACATACGAGCGCACCACCGTCACCAGCACGCTCCCGGCCACCAGCCGCGTGCGCACCATCGCCCGCACCTACGACGACCACGGCATGGTCGCCACCACCGAGGACCGCGGCGGATCCGCGAGCGGCGATGAGACGTGCAGCCGCACCTGGTACGCCCGCAACACCAACTCCGTGGACCCCGAAGACCCCGCGGACGCCGTCCACATCACGTCGCTCGTCTCCCGTACCCGCACCGTCGCCGCCGTCTGCTCCATTGCTGACACCGATCTCGATCTGCCCGCGGACGCAGCGCGGCCTGGCGACGTCGTTTCGGACACCGCTGCCGTTTACGACGACGCTGCAGCCACCTCCTGGTCCGCGACCAACAAGCCCACCACGGGCAACGTGGTGTGGAGCGGCCGCGCCAAGGGCTACAGCACCGCTGACGTTCCCGCTTGGCAGAAGATCGCCACCACAAATTACGACGCCCTCGGCCGACCGCTGGTTGTCAAGGACACCAACGGCCTGGCCACCGCGACCACGAGCTACAGCCCCGCAGCTGCCGGCCCGTTGACATCGACGACCGCGACAAATGCCAAGGGCCACCAGACGACCACCCAGGTCCACTTCGCCTCAGGCGCACCTGTCAAGGTCACCGACCCCAACAACAAGGTCACCGAGTCCGAGTACGACAGTCTCGGCCGCGTGACCAAGGTCTGGCTGCCCAACCGCATCAAGATCCTGGGCGCCACCCCGAACTACACCTACGACTACAAAGTCCACAGCGTGAACGTGTCCTGGGTTGCCACTGGCACCCTGAAACCCGACGCCTCGGGCTACAACACCACCTACGAGCTTTACGACTCGCTCCTGCGCCCCCGACAGGTCCAGGCACCGTCGCCCGTCGGTGGCCGTCTCGTCAGCCTGACGGAGTACGACGACCGCGGTCTGGCAGTCAGCTCCCAGTCGGATATCTGGGACAACACATCCGTCCCCAAGGGCGACAAGCTGGTGGAAGTCGACGGTGGCCAGGCACCGATCCAGACGGACACCACCTACGACGGCGCCGGCCGCGCCACCAAGACCGTCACCAAGACCCACGGCACCGCCCGGTGGACCACCGAGACCGCCTACCTCGGCGACACCGTCACCACCACCGCCCCCGCCGGCGGCCAAGCCACCGCATCCGTCACCAACGTGCTCGGTCAGACCACTGAGCAGCGCACCTATGGCGGCCCGCAGCCCACCGGTGACGACTTCACCGCCACCAAATTCACCTACACACCGGCTGGTCAGCAGAAGACAATCACCGGCCCGGACCAGGCCAAGTGGTCCTACACCTACAACCTCCACGGCCGTCAGGTCGCGGTGAGTGACCCTGACAAGGGCTCCTCCAGCACGGCCTACAACGACCTCGACCAGGTCATCTCGGCCACCGACGCGGAACAGCGCACGCTGTTGTTCGCCTACGACGAGCTCGGCCGCAAGACCGGCATGTGGAAAACCAGCAAGACCGACGCCAACAAGCTGACCGCCTGGACCTTCGACACCCTGGCCAAGGGCCAGCAAGACACCGCCGTCCGCTACGAAGACGGAGTCAACCAGACCGGCAGCAAGGCCTACACCCAGAAGGTCACCGGCTACGACGGCCTGTACAACGTCACCGCCAACGAGCTGCAACTACCGGCAAGTGATCCGCTCGTCCAGTCAGGCGTCCCCGCCACCCTCCCCTTCACCGCCGGCTACAACGCCGACGGCACCATCAAGAGCCACCGGGAGCCCGCCGCCGCCGGACTCCCCGCCGAAACCGTCTCCTACACCTCCAATGCCCTCGGCGGCCAGATCAAGTCCCAGGGCACGAGTGGCTACCTGCAGGGTGCGCTGTTCACGCCGCAGGGTGACCTGGCCCAACTGACGCTCGGCACCAACGCAACCTCCACGGCCCCGAAGACCCACCTGACCTACTCCTACGAAGCGGGCACCCGGCGCCTGACCGGATCCTCCGTCTCCGACGACGTCCACCCCTACCTCGCGCAGGACCTCAAGATCAACCAGGACGACGCGGGCAACGTCACCTCGATCTTCGACACTGCCACCCAGGGCGGCACCACCAAGGCCGACCACCAGTGCTTCACCTACGACGGCCACCGCCGCCTCACCGAAGCCTGGACCCCCAGGACCGCAGACTGCGCAGCCACCGGCCGCACCAACGCCAACATCGACGGCGCCGCCCCCTACTGGACGTCCTACACCTACAACCAGGCGGGCCAGCGCAACCGCGAGACCCAGCACAAGGCAAGCGGCAACACCACGACCGACCACACCTACGGAACCCCCACCGGCCAGCCACACCCGCTGACCGGCACCACCACCACAACAGCCGGCGTCGCCGTTTCCAAGGGCTACACCTACGACAAGACCGGCAACACCCTCACCCGCCCCGGTGACTTGGAAACGCAAAACCTGTACTGGAACACCGAAGGCAGGTTGGCGACCACCATCGAAACCGCCGACGAGACCGGCTACCTCTACGACGCCTCCGGTGAACTCCTCATCCGCCGCGCCAAGGGCAACGGCGACACTGTCCTCTACCTGGGCGGCATGGAAGTCCGCCTCACCACAGAGGGCACGACCAAGACCCTCTCGGGCACGCGGTACTACACCGCCAACGGCAAGACCATCGCCGTCCGCACGGCCACCGCCGGCACCACCGGCACAAAGCTGGACTTCCTGGCAGCCGACCACCACGGCACCTCCAGCATCGCCCTCGAGGCCGGCACCTACACGGCCACCAAGCGCTACAGCACCCCCTTCGGCGCACCCCGAGGCGAGACACCGGCCAACTGGCCCGACGACAAGGGCTTCCTCGGAAAGCCCACGGATGACACAACCGGGCTGACCCACATCGGCGCACGCGAATACGACCCGAAAATCGGCCAGTTTCTCAGCGTCGACCCCGTGTTCCAGCTCGAACTGCACCAAACCCTCAACGGGTACACCTACGGCGCCCAGAACCCCGTAACCAACGCCGATCCGACCGGAACAAAGATCCCTTGCCAGCCGGCCGGCAACAGCAATGGCAACGGCGGACCAGAAGGCTGCCCCAGCAATGACCCGAATGGAGACGGCGTAACCAGCCCCGGCAACTCGGACAGTAATACAGTCAACGCCGGCGGCACCGCTCCCACCACCAGCACCGGAACCACCTCCAAGAAGGACAGCGGTGGCTGGTGGAGCGACTTCACCGACACAATCGCCGATGAAGGAAAGAAATTTGTATCCTCCCTGTGGGAGACGACAACGTCCGAATTTTCCAACATCGGAAATTGCGTAACCCTTGACGGAACCTGCGGCGCTGCTTTCAGCGAACTCTGGTACCGCCTCCCGATGAACGCACCCCTCGTCATGGTGTCAGGACTCGCGGACCGCAGCACGGAAATAGCAGGAGACTTTGCATCCGGGAAAATCGCCGAGGGCGCTGCCAAAATCACGCACGATGCCGGCGTGGCCCTACTCACTCGCAAAATTCCCGTCAAGGTCGGTGGTAAGCCCAAAAGCAAGGCGAGCACTTGCGATCCGAACAGCTTCATTGGCGGAACCCTAGTAGTAATGGCAGACGGGACTTCCAAGCCCATCGAAGAGCTTTCGATCGGTGATGAGGTCCTGGCCACCGAACCTGAAACAGGCGAGACGGTCATTAAGGAGGTAACAGCCACGATCCTCGGGGAAGGCGAGAAGCATCTCGTCAAACTCACTCTCGACACCAGCGCGACTCAAAGTGCCGAGAGTAGCGAGGACGGAAAGACCTCCTCCGTCACGGCAACAAGCGGCCATCCCTTCTGGGTCCCTGCCCTCCGCAAGTGGGTCGATGCGACAGATCTTCGCCCTGGCCAGTGGCTCCGTACCAGTGCCGGCACACACGTCCAACTCACGGCGATCGAACGCTGGGCAGAGCAGAAAACCGTCTACAACCTGACCGTCGCAGACATTCACACGTACTATGTGCTGGCGGGCGAGACGCCAGTACTCGTGCACAACGTCAACGAAGGTTCGCTCTGCAATGTGACTCTTGGGCCGGCAATAAGGGGCCAGAAAGCAGAAGGAGTGACCGCTGAACGCGGTGACACTGTCCTGGCTCACGAGCAGCGGATGATGAACGAGTTCGGTGACCGAAATGGCTGCGCTTCATGCGGAGCGGCCGAATCGGGATACAAAGACGGTCACTGGACTGGTGACCACAATCCGCCGAATAGGCTCGCGCCCAACGGCCCGTGGACTCTGTATCCGCACTGCAAGGCATGTTCCAAACAGCAGGGCGGGATCGTGCGCACGCTACTCAAGGAGTATTATGACTTCCCGGTGTGGAAACCATGACTGTAGGTGGATTTAATGATGCTGTTCGCCTCGTGCACGACAAGATTCGCCCACGGTCTGGTTGTTGCTGCCGCGCCTGGGAGTGTCGACAACCATGCAGGCTGGGACGCGGCTGCTGATGTAGTGCATGGTGGTCCGGACTCCTTGTTCATCGCGGTGCAGCAAGCCGCCAGTGGTCCGGTGTCAGTCCAATGTGTGCAGGGTCCTTACCAGCCGAGTGGAAAGGTCCTTGTGTACTCAGGGAATCTGACTCTCCCCAAGGCGTCCCTCGAAATTTCGGATCCGAATGAATCGGTGAGACTGCTGATTCCCGTTCCGAATGTAGATAATCGAGTCGACATCTACGGAGACGGAACCGATGAGCCTGATGAGGTAATCATCGTTCTGACGGGTGATGAGTCGTGGTGATCCACAAGCTCTGACGAAGGGACCTGTCCGGCAAGCCGGGCGGTGCGATAACTTCTCATCTCTGCGTGACGCCCTTCGTCTTTGCATAGCGGTGAATCGCCCTCTCTCAGAGCGCAAGAAGCCCCGCCGGATTTCGTTCCGGTGGGGCTTCTGTGCCGTCTGACGGCAACGGTGACGGCAACGTCAGCGTACGACGGCTGCGGTGGGCGGGTCGTCCGGGGCGTCGGTCGAGCTGAGGACGTGGCCGTGGAGTTCCTTGATGACGACGAGATCGACGCCTTGCCCAAGGAGCAGGGTGGCGGTCGAGCGCCGGAGGCCATGGAAGCGGATCGTCCGGAGTACCGCGTTGTGGAGGAGGCGGCGGAAGCGGCGGGTGAGGTTTGGTGGGGTCGAGCGGCCTGAACCGTTCCGGGTTTGATCGAGACTCTAGGTCGTGACTGTGACCTGGGAGTTCGTGGTTTCGCGGTAATACTTGGTCTCGTATTCGGCAGGTGGGATGTGCCCTATTTCACCGTGGAGTCGGCGGTGGCAGTACCAGTCGACCCACTCGGCGGTTGCCAGCTCGACCTCGGAGAGCCTCCTCCAGGGTCGACGAGGCTTGATCAACTCAGTCTTGAACAGGCCGATAGTGGACTCCATCAGGGCATTGTCGTAAGCGTCGCCGACTGATCCGACCGATGCGGCGATGCCCGCCCGGTCCAGGTGCTCGGCGAGCGCGAACGATGTGTACTGTGACCCGGCATCGGAGTGGTGTATCAACTCGCCTTTCCGGTAAGGGTGTTGGTTTCGGTCGCGCTGCCACAAGGCCATCTCGAGTGCGTCCAGGACGAGCCGGGTCTCCTTCGATGTGGCTGCCGACCAGCCGACGATCCGGCGGGAGAAGGTGTCCACGACGAAGGCGACGTAGACGACGCCGGCGAACGTGGTGACGTGGGTGAAGTCGGCGACCCAGCAGCGGTTCGGGGCGGGGGCGACAAAGTCGCGGTCCACGAGGTCCGGGGCCCGTTCCGCGCTCGCGTCGGGGACCGTGGTGATCACCTTCTTGCCGCGGACCGCTCCGGTGATGCCAAGTTCACGCATGAGGCGTTCGACGGTGCAGCGGGCCACCGCGACACCCTGACGGTTCAGGTGCCGCCAGATCTTCCGGGCTCCGTAGACACGGTAGTTGGCCTCGTACGCCTCGGTGATGAGGGTCTTCAGCTCGATGTCGCGGACGGTGCGGGCCGCAGGTGCAGCCTGGCGTTTGTGGTGGGCGTAGTAGGTAGACGGTGCGATCTTGCAGTCGTGGTCGGTCAGAACACGGCAGATCGGCTCGACGCCGCCGAAGCGGTCCCGGTGCTCGTCGATGAACGCTACGAGCGTGTGTGTGGCCGGTCGAGCTCGGCCGCGAAGAAAGACGCCGCGGCCTTGAGGATCTCGTTGGCCCGCTTCAGCTCCGCGTTCTCCTTCTTCAGCCGCTTCAGCTCGGCTGATTCCTCGGTCGTGGTGCCAGGTCGCTGCCCGGCGTCGACCTGGTCCTGCCGCACCCACTTGCGCAGCGTCTCGGTCGTGCCGATCCCAAGCTTCAAGGCGACCGCCTTCATCGCGGCCCACTCGGTGTCGTACTCCGGCCGCACCTCGGCGACCATCCGCACCGCACGACGGCGCAGCTCAAGCGGGTACTGGGAAGGACGTGCCATGACTCGATCCTCTCAAATGATCGAGTCCCTACCGAACCCGGAACGGTTCAAGCGCTACGTCGTCAGCTTGGCCGTTGCTCGCTGCTGACGCCGAGGCGCACAGAGGGCTGGCCCGGGTCCGGTTTGACGCTTCCGCGGCGTCAATCCGGACCGGCTCTTCTGGATGCCACGACGGAGCAGCCGACCGAACCAGCTTGGCAAACCGCGTGCCGTCATTTCTCGTGAACACTCATGGCAACGCCGACCGCCGACTGCTGCTGGAACAGGTCGACAAACGCTGTCGTTGGTTGGAAGTGAACGGAGCCAATGTGTGGGTCAGCGGACCGTGCCATCTCTCAGTTGCCTGGCCCAGTCCAGCAATTCATGTTCGGCCAAGGTGGTGCCCAGCCAGTCGTGGTCGAGGTCGGCTCCTGGAAGGGAGGGTACGACCGCGACGTAGAGTCCGGCAGCACGCGCAGCGGTAATGCCCGTGGCCGAGTCCTCGAACGCGACGGAGTGCTGGGGAGTCGTACCGAGTGCCTCGCATGCTGTGAGATAGACCTCTGGTGCGGGCTTGGGGGAGCGCACTTCGTCGGCGGCGAACGAGTGGGTGAAGTAGTCGGCGAGACCGGCCGACCACAGTGCCGTGTCCAGCAGTTCCCGGGGGCTGTTGCTTGCTACGGCGATGGGTACGGCTGCCCGGCAGGCGCGCACCAGTTCCGCTGCCCCGGGGAGGGCTGCGGCGCCTCGGGAAAGCTCTTTGCGTACTCTTTCGAGGAGTTCGGCGGTGAGTTCGGCGCCGGCGTCGGGGCGCCCGAGGTATTCGGCCATGGCCTTACCAGCGGCTTCCACGGTGCGGCCGATGACCAGGGCTTTCTGTTCAGGGCCGAAGGGATGGCCATGCGCCGCGAAGATGGCCGTTTCCGCAACGGTCCAGCAGGCTTCGGTGTCGACCAACAGGCCGTCGCAGTCGAAGACCACAGCCTCGGCGCTGGTGGGGAGCGTGCCCATGCAAATGTCCTTTCACTTCGGGGGGTGTGCAGGTTGCCCGATCGGTGGCTGTCGGATCGTCTGCGCCGCGTCGACCGGTGGCTTACTGTCCGAGTGCGAGCCGGATGCCGAAGGCGGCGATGACCGTGCCGGTGATGCGGTCGAGGTGGCGGCGGGCCGAGGGGTGTCGCAGGCGGTCTCGGAGCACGTGCGCGAAGGCGATTAGCGCAAAGGCCCAGACGACGGCCAGGAGAATGTGCACACCGGCCAGCAGCACCCCTGGAGCAAGGTGCGAGGCACCGGAGGGGATGAACTGCGGGAGCACCGCAACGTAGAAGGCGCCCATCTTCGGGTTGAGGAGATTGGTCACGACCCCTTGTCGCCAGCCACCGAGCAGGGTGTCGCCGGCACCCGTCCTGGTCCTGGCCTTGCCCCCGGTCTCCGCTGTCCGCGGGCTCTCGCTCGATGGGTGGCGCCAGGTGGCCCACAGCAGCCTGCCGCCCATCCACACCAGGTACGCCGCTCCGGCCCAACGAAGAGTCTCGTATGCGAGGTGAGACGCGGTCAGCAGCGTGGTCACACCGAGCGAGGTGAGCACGCCCCAGACCAGTGTGCCGCTCTGGATGCCGAGGACCACGCCCCACGCGCGACGGCGGTGCCCGAGCGCCGCGGTGCGCAGGATGAGTGCGGAATCCAGTCCGGGAGTGAGCGTGAGGAGTCCCACTATTAGGGCGAAAGTCCCTATTGCATCTAGGGTGATCATGAGTGATCACCCTAGGTCGGGGGCCGTAGAACGTCTACATTTCTGCCCGACATCGGGCAGGAGTTATGGTGTTCGCCTCTGGTTCTACGCGTGGCGCCTCACGGTGACGCGCCTGCGACGCGTCTCAGGCGGTGAGGCAAGCTGATCAGCCTGGACTCCTCTGGATCGAGGGCGTCTACAGCCACGATGGAGCGCATGCGGGCCAGGCGACGCTCTGATTGCCGGGACTCGTCGGTCCGCCATCTCACAATCCGTTCGTGGCACCAGCGCACCGCAAGGGCCTCGGTCTCGCTCAGAGCTCGATCATCCTCGGCGCAGGGGTGGCGGCCGCCGGCGTCGCATCCACGGGCCTTGGCTTCGCCGTGAGCGTGGCCATCATTGTGCCCGGTGAAGTCGTCCTCTTCATCGCGGTCGGCAACCTCCTGACGGATCGCTCCCGCCCATGCCCGAGGCCTCTACAACGGCATCTGGGGCAGCGCCTGGCCGTCGCGGTCATCGTCGGATACCTCTCCACACACGCGCCGAAGGAACTGGCCGCGGCCATCGAAGCCCGTACCTGATCTGCCCCTCCCGTCAGCACCCAGCCAGGAGCACTTCATGCCCCTCCACCCGCAACGCCGCCGTACGTGCCGGTACGGCCCCCGGCACGCAGGACGACCAGCGCATCCGCCGCAACAAGACCATCACGGTCGGCATCTGCGCCTTGATCTTCGCCGTGCTGGCCGGCACGACCACGGTGCTGCTCTTCACCATCAAGGGCTAGCCGAGTCGTGGATCGGAGGTCGTCGACAAAGACGTTCACCCCTTCCGGCGGTCCTCCGGTCCCGCTGCTGTGGGAGGCGATGCGAGAGGAACCAGAGGGCAGCGCCGAAACCGTGGTTCGCCACGGAGGCGATGAGACCGCTCAGCCTTCGGTGAGACAGGACGCTGGCTACGTCACCATCCGGCAAGCTGAGCCGCCGAGGCGCCTACTGCAAGGAACTCCGCGGGATGCATGGCCGCGCGCCATCTTCTTCTGATCGGCCTGACGCACGGCAAGGCCTCGGACCGGCTCGTTAGACGCGGTCGGTCTGGGTGTGTTGGGGGAGATGACGCCGGACGGATGAACCAGGCGCTTTTGATGGGTTTGAGAATTGACGCTCCATCGCACGATGTGAATTCTTGGGCGCATCCCAAGAGCCCGCGTTCATCAGGCGAGGAAGAATGCAATCCATTTCGAAGTGGAGCGTGGTGGCAGCAACGGCGTTGTCGCTCGCGACTCTCGCCGGTTCCGCCTCTGCGTCGCGTGAGCCGTACTCCGTGGACTGGGGTGTGGACGTGAAGCGCAAGGAAGTCATCAGCCTGACGTCTACGGGCACAGGGACCACGGTGGTCGACAATGGCACACCTGGACGCGGGATCGGTGACCAGATCATCATCACTGCGAACCTCTTTCGCGGAGGTGTCAGCTATGGCACCGAGGGCGCAGTGTGCACCCGAGTGGCAGCGCAAACCACTCACTGCACAGGCACTTTCAGCCTTCCCCGGGGGCAGGTGACGTGGCAGCACCTGCAGACCACCCCTGCCGGCGCCCCGCCCAGCGACTTCGATCTCGCCCTCACCGGCGGCACCGGCGCGTACGCCACTGCCCGAGGTCATGCTCACGTCGCCAGCATCTCTGAGTCAGGTGGAGCACTCACCCTCTACCTCGTGCGCTGACCTGGGGTGATGCCCGGGTCAGTGCAGGGACTTGGTGCGCTGGTGGTGCCGGGACATGCCCTGCCGGGAGCGCCGATTCAGTCACGGTGGCGCCTGGCGAGGCTTCGCAGAATCCTTGGGACGGTGGCTCCTGCCGCAAGCGCCGCCAGCGGGACGACGACTGGCCTTTCTTCGAAGCGGACCTCGGCATTCCGCGCCTCCCCGACACCGCGAGAGCGCGTTCGTGGCCACCTCCGGCGGCCACGCGAAAGCGGCTGCCGTGACCGCAGCCAGACGGACGCTCTGACGGCTGGCACCGCATGCTGTCGCCGCCAAGGCCGAGGGCAAGCAGCCTGGCCCCGTCCGCGCAGGCGCAGGCGCCGGCCGGGCAGGTCGTCGATCTGATGGCCGCGCTGAACGAGAGCGTGGCCAAGGCACGTGAATCCCGGGGCGAGGGCGAGTACGCGATCGTGCACGAGTTGCCGAAGCCGAAGAGGACAGCCACCACGAAGCGTGGGGCCTGAAGAAGCGATGCCACCAAATGGGCCGCTGGACGTGCCTGGCGAAGACTACCTTTTCAGAGAAGTCTCCGCGTCATCCGCCCGACGCGGAGAGAGTCTCATTGGGCCGTGCAGGGCCGGATCGCGACGAATTCGGCGTAGTAGTCGCGGTTGGTCTCCGTGAAGGTCGACGGAGGGCACAGGCTGGCGCGGCGGCTCATGTCACGGGCGTCCTGCGGCAGGATGAATCCACCCTTTCGGTAGTCGCGGAGTTTGTTCTCGAAGGCCTTGGCGTAGGCCGGGTGGCGCTGAAGCCGAGTTGCTGCACGGTGCGTACGTTGTCGTAGCTACCGGTGAAGCCAGTGATGAAGCGGGCCTCGCCGAGTTCGACGAACGGCAGCCGGGGTACCAGCCGGCCGGTGCGGTCCTCGGTGATCGCGTTGCCGTTGGCGTCCCGGACGATGGTGTTGTCGCCCGCCGTGCGCAACTGCGTGCTCGTCGGCGGCGGTGACCCCTTGCGGACCCAGTTATGCCCCTGCAGGAAGTGCGCGCGCAGCGCGGGCACGAAGCTCGCCGGGGTCGTCCCCCTCACCGGGAACGGCACGTTCAGCGGGGCGTCCAGCGGGTCCGGAATGTGCGGGCTTCCCGCGACGACGTAGAACCGGTACCGATGAGTCACGATGCCGCGGTCGGTCAGGTTCGTTGAATCGTCGGCTTCCGAATTTACGATGAGCACCTTGCCCTTGTAGCGGCCGGCGGCGATGTCGGCCTGGGGGCGAAGCCCTCCGTGGTGATGGGCAGCACCAGCTCGAGCGCGCCTGTGGCATCGCCGGAATGGACCAGACGCAGGAGCGGATACGAACTGTCGGAGAAGCCCGTACCGTACCGTCGGGACACCTTGCCGACCAGTGGACGCGCGCCGGAAGAGCGGGAGGAGAGTGTCCCGGCGAAGTCCGTGATGATCTCGTCGTCGACCCTGGCTCCGTCCTCTTCGACTCCGCCCTCGATGAAGGTGCCGGGCACCGACGGGTCAAGGATGCGGTTGAAGTCGTGCCCGTTGGGCCGGGTCCGGTCGGAGCCGCCCGCTCCACAACCCAGCGTTGGGGTGCCCAGGCCGGAACCGTGCTCGGTGCCCGGCGGGCGATCACCGGCTTCACACCGAGCGCCTGGAGCAGGCGGCGGTACTTGTCGTGGCCGTAGCCGCGGTCACCCAGGACCGCGTTGGGGCGGTGCGAGGCCGGCCGCGCTTGCCTCGTACCCTGTCCAAGCCCAGCGATCCGCATGCGTGAACCCTGACGGCAAACCGCGGCCTCGACGCGCCACCGCCAACCATGCACGAGCTCGTTCGGGCTCGGTCGAGAACCTCTGACGTCGCCAAGGGCGTGGCAGCTGCCGCCCTCGGGACGACTGGGGGGAATATGCATGTTGCTGTCATGTGCGCGGGACAGCGTCGCCCGAAAGAGGTGTGTCTCGGTCGCACCGCCACGGCTCATTCACGGTCGTGATGCTGTCTGCCGAGCGGAAGCACATGTACGACGAACTGGCGTTAAACCTGTAGTGGGTGAACTCCACAATCCCGCGTCACGCCCTTTCGGCCGAATGTCCTCGTCCCCGATGTCCGAAGCCAGGGCCATCGATGTCATGTTCACGCGATACCTGAGCAACGCTGCAAGTTCCGTAGTCGAGACAAAGGAGACTGTGATGCGTCGCTCAGCAACCAAGGTCGCCTGCGTAGCGGGGGCGGTCGTCGGCGTCGTCGCTTTGACGGCCAGCTCTGCCGGGGCGAGTGAGCCCCGCAGCCTGTACGCGCCCTCCGCCATGGTGCTGACAGTTGGTCAGGGCGAGAGTGCGGCGACAGCGACCGTCGAACGGGCGGTCACCCTCACCTGCGAGCCGACCGCCAGTGGAACCCACCCGGGCGCCGAGGAGGCATGCGCGGACCTGGAACGCGCCCACGGTCAGCCCGCGCTCACGTTAACCGAGGGCTCGGATCGCATCTGTCCGCAGATCTATGCTCCTGTCACCCTCACCGCTGACGGTGTGTGGCAGGGCCACCGCGTCTCGTACGAGCACACCTTCGCCAACTCCTGTGTGGCACGGTCCCGGACCACGCATCTGTTCGCGTTCTGACAACCGGCATTCCAGCCCTCGCAGGGTGGGACGGTGGTGCGATCCCGGAAGGGTTGCATCACCGTCCCCACGCTGCCCGAGGTTACGGCGGCAATGAGGACGCGGGGAGCGAGGGCCCACATGGCAGGCCCGCCTGTCCACGCGGCGTCGGCGGCAGGGGCCAAGGGTGTAGGCGCGATATCCGGGCCCGTCATCCCCCACCTCTGCGGGCCCGTTCGTGGAAGGCTGCGGCCTTCCTTCATAAGGGGTGCGCTTGCGGGCGTTCGGGTGGCAAGGGCCCCTTGCTAGGACGGCCGGATGAGTGAGGTGTGCATGGCCAGGACACGCGAGCCCGGCACTATCCGCACGAGGGGCCTCGTTCGCCTTCCGCGGGTTCTCTTGCCCCGCCCGGGAGGAGGGACATCGGATGGTGCCGCTGCCGCATCAGTGTCGTCGGCGCATTGACTGCCGGCCGGTCGAACTCGACGCTCACGCCCCGGGCTCCTGAACGGCACAGGAATGCCGGCCGGCCGGGCGGCCGTGCACGGTGGGGCCGCGGCGGCCTGTGACCGGTCGACGAGTGGGGGGTACCGTGCGGTGCCCCCCGTTGCAGGGCGTGGATCGCCTGTTGCCCGTCCCCGAGTGGCCCGAGGATGCCTTCGGACGTGATCCGACAAGAGGAAATGACCCCTCGGTGGCCGGCCCGGCGTGGCAGCCGCCGCCCGACAAGGGGCGTGCCGCGCGTGGCAACCACAGCCACTGCTCGGGCGAACGAGCCCAGTCGAACGGGGCGGCCAGGGGCGGGTCATGCCTGCCCCCCGTGCGTAGTGTTGTCCTTTGGGCGGTGACGGCTCGCGGGAATCATCGGCGAAGCGACCCTGCGGGGGAGGGCCCGAGCCCAGTCCTTGAGTCGGCCAGGGGGCAAGCATCGGGGACGCAGCGCGACATCCGGCTCCATCAAGCCGATTCCCCCAGGACCCCGTGGCCCGTGCGGTACCCCGTGCGCGACTCCGTCCCGGCGGTCCGCCAGACGTTGCTCCTCCGAGCGCAAAGGGCCCAAGTCTTCCCGAACCCTCGTGTTCGACACGGGAACAGAAGCAGGGTTCACATCTCCTCATCCGAAGTTCCTTGGACGTGAAGGAATCACGACCGTCATGGGCATGAGAAGGTCCTGGCTGGTTTCTGCGTCGAACTGCAGCCAGGCACGCCTCACATGCATGAAATCCATGGCATGAGCGCATCAATGAGTCACCTTTGACGGCTGGAGATGTTCCGGCCGAGGGTCCACCCCCCACGGAACCTGACGAGGAGACCCAACTCCATGGCAGCTCATAAGCGCAGCAACCGTCGTATGAAGCTGACGGCGGCCATAACGGCCGTGGCAGCCGCAGCCGGTGTAACGCTTCTCAACACGTCCTTCGCCGGTGCTGCCGCGCCCGCCGAGGGCAAGATCTACGG